>VFKJ01000650.1 GCA_009885595.1 Myxococcales bacterium
AGGCCAGCACCAGCACCGAGACGCTGATGAACGAGGCCAGCCGGGCCGGCCCCGCGGGGATGTTGCTGCGCAGCGCCCACAGCGAGGGCCGGGCCCTGGGGCGCGGCTTGGGGGTCACCTTCGGGGCGGCCTTCGGTTCGCCATCGGCCTCACTGGGCATTGAGGACGACCTTGATGTCCGTGCGCCGGTTGAGCGCCCGACCATCCTCCGTCTCGTTGGGCGCCATGGGCTTCGTGCTGCCCTGGCCGACGGTGACGAAGCGCTTGGGGTCCAGGTTGAAGTTCTTCACCAGGTACGCCTTCACCGCGTCGGCGCGCTTGGCGGAGAGCGGCTTGTTGACCGCCTCGCTGCCGCGGCTGTCGGTGTTGCCCTCGACCTGCAGGTAGGTGTTGCCGAACGCGAGCATGGTGTCGCCCAGCGAATCGAGCGTGAAGTAGCTGCCCGGCATGATCTCGTCGGAGCCGGTGGTGAAGTGAATCGAGAGGCTCTTGTTCACGATCGCGCGGTCCGAGACCTTGGGCTTGTCCTTGAACGCGAACGACTCCTCGACCTTCTGGCTGGCGTAGTCCTTGGCGAGCGCCTGCACGAAGCGCGGGTCCTTGAAGTCCGGCGCGTCGACCACCGTGTTGACCACGCCCTTCTTGCGCCAGATGACGAAGGCGCCGTTGAAGAGCGAGTCGAAGTACGACTTGGGTCCCGAGAGGCCGAAGAAGAGCGCGTTGTCGGCGTACGAGGTCAGCTTGAGGCCCGAGAGCATGCCCGACACGTCGTCGGTGGTGAGCTTGAGCGCGTCGGCGATGAGCGAGTTGGTGCTCTGCGGATCTTCCTTCATCACGCTGATCGCATCGAACCAGCCGGCCACGAAGGCCTGCACCGCGCCCGGCGCCTCGTCGAGGATCGCCTGGCGGGCCACCAGGGTGTCGGCGATCACGTTGGTCGCGGCGGTGGTGGAGACCAGCACGTGCGCCTCGTTCTCCCGCGCCGTCACCGCGCCCGAGAGATCCGGCTCCCAGGTCACCGCGGCGTCGACCTTGCCCGCCTTGAACATCGCGGCGGCCTGCGGGGCCTCGGCGGTGAAGACCACGTTCTTCTCGAGCTCGTTGCGATCCTGCGGCGAGAGGCCGGACTGCGAGAGCAGGAACAGCAAGAGCCAGTGCGAGGGGGTGAACTTGGTGCTGGCGATGCGCTTGCCCTTGAGGTCCTCCACCGACTTGATGCTCTTGAGCGAGACGATGCCGTCACCGCCGCGGCTCCAGTCTTCCTGGATGATGGCGCGCGCCTTCAGGCCCTTCTCCTTCAGCTCGCTGGCCTCGCGGGCGAACGAGTCGACGGTGTCCCACATGATGTCGATGTCGCCCTTGATGAAGGCGGCCAGCTTGGCGCTGGGGTCCTCGAGGAGGATGAACTCGACGTCCAGGCCGTACTTCTTCTTGTAGAGCGAGCTGGCGCCGCCGGGCTTCATGCCGCCGTTGGCGACGATGCCGGGCGCGTGGCCGGCCCAGGTGTTGATGCCGACCTTCAAGGGGCGGTTGAGCATCTGGGTGCCGGGGGTGGCGCCGCCCTGGACCTTCACGTTGCCGTCGCGGGGCGCGTCGCTGATGCCCGCGTTGACCTGGTTGAAGTCGTCGCGGGTCACGTCGCCGTCAGGCGACTTCGCCGTGCCGTCGGTGGTCTTCTTGGTGGCGCCCGACCAGTCACGCAGCTGGTCTCCATACTTCTTGAACGCCACGAAGCCGATGACACCCAGCGCCACCAGCACGATGAACAACTTCCCAAACGGAGTCAGTTTCATGATCGCCCCTCGGACTTACGGAAAACGGCGGAAAGCTGTGACTTGGAACTACGGCTTCGCCGCGGGAGCCGCGGGAGCGTTGAAGAACTCGAGCACCCGGTGCACCTGGCCCTTGCGGCCCTCGGCGGCGGCGGTGAGCGAGGCGAGCTGGTCGGTGCGCTTGGTGATGTCGGCCTTGAGCGAGATGACCTTGTCCTCGAGCTGCGCGATCTGCGTCTGCGCGTCGGTGATGCCCTTGACGGTCTGCTGCTCGTTGAGGCGCACCCAGGTGTCGAGCGCCTTGAGCTGCTGCTGCGCGGCGCCCACGATCTTCGCCACGTCGAAGCCGAACGCCTTGAGCGAGGCCTCGACGATCTGCCGCTTCACCTCGAGCGGCGTCGACTCGGGCAGCCCCTTGAGCAGCTCCTCGGCCTTGCGCACGCGATCGAGATCGCTGGCGTCGAGGCCCGTGGTCTTGAACACCGCGTCGAAGTCGACCTGGGCGGCCGTCACCGGCCCGCTGGGCGCCGCGAGCTGCGGACGGGCCGCGGGACCTGGGGGCGCCGCCATCGGAGGCGGACCTTTCTTCGGGGCCGACTGACCGGCGAGCTCGGCCACCAGCTCGGCGGGCGTCTTCTCCTGGTCGGAGACCGCCGGGGTTCCTTCTTCTGGCGTGCCTTCTTTGGACTCGACGAACAGACCGAGCAGCTTTTTCCCCAGCCCTTTTTCTTCGGCCATGTGCACCTCCTTAGCAGACACAAATTCCGCATCAGCGCGAAATATGGTGAGGTTTTGTGCATGTCCAAGTTCGAGGTGCACATCCCCGCGACCGACGGGAACGGCTTCAACGTGACGCTGAAGGTCGGCGCCGACAACTGGATGTCAGCGCTCAAGGCCGGCCTGCAGAAGCTGGGTGAGCAGGGCACCATCAGCCAGAACGTGATGGTCGACATCCAGGAGGACAACTCGATCCACGTGACGGAAGCGGCGTCGGGCCGGGTGTTCAGAATTCGCGAGCTGACCGAGGAAGAAGCCGCCAAGGCCCAGGTGAAGCGGCCCTCGCAGATTCGCCCGGCCCCGCAGATGCGGACCGAGGTGAAGACCGAGCCCGGGCTCCCCGCGGTCAAGCGCCCCGACGAACCCAAGACCCAGCCGATCCCCAGGAGCGATCTCGAGCAGACGGCCAAGGGCGGCGAGCCGCTCAAGCTGCCCTCACCGGATCTCAACAAGACGCTCCCGGGCAACTTCGCCGCGCTGCCCGCCAGCAAAGACGTTCCGCGCAACGCCACGCCGGCGCCCCGCGCGCACAAGCCCTCCGCCCGGCTCGAGCTCAAGGACGTCGAGGAGCTCGTTCAGCCGCTGCGCCCGAGCACCGGCAGCATCGGC
>VFKJ01000296.1 GCA_009885595.1 Myxococcales bacterium
CGGCTGGCCTCGTGGCTGGGGGAGCGGCTGGGGCTGTTCGTCTTCACCTTCGTCGGCTCACAGCGTCGCAAGGCGCTCGCGTCGATCACCACCGCCTATCCTGAGAAGTCGGAGACCGAGCGCCTCGCCCTGGCGAAGGAGTCGTTCCGGCACCTCGGCCGCTCGGTGATGGAGATGGTGTGCATCCGCCAATTCGATGCGCGTCGCCACGCGCTGGTGGAATGGGAGCCGAAGGCGCGCGCGGCGATGGACGCGGCGCTGGCGCGCGGCAAGGGCGTGGTCTTCGTCACCGGCCACGTCGGAAACTGGGAGTTGCTCGCCCGCTACGTCGCGCTCGAGGACTACCCCGCCGCGGTGATCGGCAAGGAGCTGAGCGATCCGCGCAGCACGAAGCTGGTGGAGAACTTCCGCGCGTCGGGGAAGCTGAGGGTCATTTGGCGGGGCAGCCAGGGCGCGGCGAAGGAGATGCTGCGCGCGCTCAAGGGCAACTCGATCCTGGGGATCCTGATCGACCAGGACACCAAGGTGCAGTCGCTGTGGGTGCCGTTCTTCGGGAAGCTGGCGAAGACGCCCCGCGCCGCCGCCGATCTCGCGCTTCGCACGGGCGCGGTGCCGATGCTGGGGTTCTGCACGCGCGTGGGGCCGCTGCGGTACCGCATCACCATGGAAGAGCTCCCACTCCCTGCGCTCGAGGGAGAGGAGGCGGTGAGGTCGCTCACCGCGGACCTCACCAAGGGCATCGAGAATCAAATCCGCGCGCACCCGGAGCAGTGGGTGTGGATTCACCAGCGCTGGAAGTCCCCACCACCATGATCAATCACCTGTCTCCCTCTCCCCGCGGGGGAGAGGGTCGGGGAGAGGGCTTGGCAATTCTCCTCCTCCTCCTCCTCGCCGCGTGCACCAGGCCCGGGCCGCCCCTGAGAATCGCAGCCGCCTCCGATCTCAGCGACGCCTTCACCGAGCTCGGAACCCGCTTCGAGGCGCAGACGAAGACGAAGGTCGTCTTCTCCTTCGGCTCCTCCGGTCTCCTCTCGAAGCAGCTCTCCGAGGGAGCGCCCTTCGATCTCTTCTTCGCGGCCGATGCCGCCTCGGTCGACGCGACGGTGAGGGCCGGCGCCTGCGACGGCACCACGGTCCAGCGCTACGCCCGCGGCCGCCTCGCCGCGTGGAGCCTCTCCAGCCCGCTCTCGTCACTCGAGTCGCTGGCCGACGAATCGAACAAGCGCATCGCGCTGGCGAACCCCGAGCACGCCCCCTACGGCCGCGCCGCGAAGCAAGCCCTCGAGCGCGCCGGCCTGTGGAAGCGGCTCGAGCCGCGGCTGGTCTACGCAGAGAACGTCCGCCAGGCGCTCCAGCTCGCACAAACCGGCAACGCTGAGGTCGCGCTCGTCGCCTGGTCGAACGTGATCAACCGCGCCGAGGGCCACAAGCTGCTGCTCGACGAAGCGCTCTCCACGCCGATCGATCAAACCCTGGTGCGCTGCGCCCGCGGCGCGCAGCCGGAAGCCGCGAAGAGCTTCGTCGAGTTCCTCAACACGCCCGAGTCGCGGGCGCTGATGGAGAAGTCAGGCTTCGCGCTTCACGGCCCTGCATCGGCGCCACCGTCTGCTCCGCCGTCCGGCAACACCACCGGAGCGGGCGTGAACGGCGGCGGATCGTAGGCGCCGGTGCGCGTCCCCGTCACAGCAGCGGTTCGAACACCCAACGCCGCGTCTTCTCGTCGCGTTTGCTGAGCAGCACGGTCAGCTGTTGCCCGAGCACGAGCAGCGGCGTCTGGGTGTTCTTCGCGCGCAGGATGGCGCCCTCTTCGGCCGGCTCGAGCCACGCGCCCTTGAAGAACGGCGCGAGGTCGAACAGGTAGAGCTTCACGTCGAGCGGGGGCGTGTCGAAGCGCAGGTGCACCTTGTTCGAGGTCAGCCCCATCACGGTGCCGGTGAAGCGGGTGCGCTGCGCGCGCGGCTTGTCGAGCTCGGGCCTGAAGAGGCGGTTCATCACCACTTCGTTCGAGAGGTCCTGCACCTTGCGCTGCATGCCGCGGGCGCGGTTGGCGATCTTCACCACCTCCGCGCGGAGGAGCTCATCCTCTTCGAAGGTGGGGTGCACGCCGGTGAGGAACTCCACGGCTTCCTTGTGCAGGAAGACGCCGACCAGCTCGCGCATGGGCGCGGAGA
>VFKJ01001092.1 GCA_009885595.1 Myxococcales bacterium
GCTCCGACTTCATGGCCACGACGTTCCGCTTCAGCGAGTCGGCGAAGGGAGTGAAGAAGTGATGAACTTCGTGATCTCGCCAAGGTTCCTTCTCCTCTGGGTCGCGCTGGGCGCGCTGGCCGGCTGCGGAGATGACGCCGCCCCTGTCGTCGCCCCCACCGCCGCCGCCAAGAAGAAGGCCCAGACCGCCGCCCCCATCGCCGCGGCCGCCCAGGTCGACTACGCGTACAGCCCGATCAACAAGCGTGATCCCTTCCGTTCCCTGATGGTTGAAGGACCCAAGGGCCCGACCGACACGGGCGAGACGATCACCTGCACCGAGCCGCTGTGCCTGGTGGACACCGACGACTTGAGCGTGGTGGCGGTGGTGAGCGGAGACGCCAACCCGCTGGCGATGGTCGAGGACCGGGGCGGGGTGGGGCACATCGTGCGCCGCAACACCCGGGTGGGAAAGCAGGGCGGAAAAGTGACACAGATTCTCCGTGACTGCATTGTCGTCACCTCGTTCATCAGCGGCGGGCCGGACGGCAAGCCTCAGGCGAACAAGCAGAACATGTGCGTCAAGACGGACTCGCGGAGCATCGAGCCACTCGATCTGCTCAAGGGGAAAGAATTCACTCAATGAGCACCCAGAGCGGCAGAGCAATGAGCCAGGAGAAGACCATCATGAAAAGTGCCCTGTTGTTCGCCGGGCTCCTCGCGTCGACGGCCTTCGGGGCCTCGGGCAACGCGCTGACAGGCGTGTCGGTCGCCACCACGCCCAGCGGCGTCGAGGTCACGGTGCGCTGCAGCCAGGCCCCCGTGTTCAACGTCTTCCGGCTGAAGGAGCCGGATCGCCTGGTGGTCGACGTCTCGGGCGCCACCGTGGACGCGATCAAGGGGCACCACGAGGGAGCGGGGCCGGTCACCGGCGTCGTCGCTTCCCAGTTCTCCGACGCGAAGGCGGAGGTGGGGCGGTTGCTGCTCGGCCTCTCCAACGCCCGCCGCTACGACGTGAAGGCCGTCGACAGCGCGCTCGTCATCTCCATCGAGGGTGAGCCCGCAAGTCAGGCCGCTCCGGTGGCGGTGGTGCAGCCCGCCGCGCAGCCCTCGCCTGCGCCCCTCGCAGCCCAGCCCGCGCGTCCGTCGGTGCCGGGGGAGACCATCCTCGCGTCGCGGGTCGACGAGAAGCCCGTGAAGAAGCCGGCGACGCGGCTCAAGGGCATCACCGCTTCCTCGGAAGGGCTCAGGCTGCTGACCGACGGAGAGATCGCGAAGTTCGAGGTGATCGAGCTCGCCGACCCCTCACGGCTGGCGATCGACCTCTTCGGCCTCAAGGGCTCGCCGCGCGCTCCGAAGACCGCGCTGGCCAACGTGCGTGACGTGCGCGTGGGCGCCCACGAAGACAAGGTGCGCGTCGTGATCGAGTTCGCGCAGCGCCCCACCTTCGACGTGCGCCGCCGCCCCGACGGCGTCGCCATCGGCCTCGAGGGCGCCTCGAAGGAAGTGACGCAGACCGCTTCCGCTGCCGACGCGGCCGAGGTCGAGATCGACGGTGCGCCGGTGGCGCTGGAGAACGCCGGCACCGTGGTGGCAGCCGCCCCCGATGCGCGGGTGGACATCACCGACGTGAACTTCATGGAGTCGGCCAACGGCGGGGTGGTGCAGCTCAAGCTCAAGGGCAACCCGAAGTGGACCGTGGAGCGCCCCGACGGCAAGAGCGCGGTGCTCAACCTCGAGGGCGCGCACATCGCCCGCCAGCTCGAGCGCAGCCTCGACACCAGCGCCCTGGAGACGCCGGTGAAGATGGTCAGCGTGTTCGCGGTGCCGGGCGCGACCAACAAGGTCCGGGTGGTGGTGGCCGGCGGCCAGGCCCTCGACCAGCTCGTCAACGAGCGGCCAGGCGTGATGCAGTGGCGCTTCAGCACCCGCAATGGCTCGGAGCAGCTGATCTCCCAGGATCGCTCGGCCGGCTTCTCGACCGAGGCCAACGAGGTCACCGAAGAGGGCGCTCCGCAGCAGCGCCGCAACTACGTGGGCAAGCGCGTGTCCTTCGAGTTCAAGGACATCGACATTCACAACCTCCTGCGCATCATCGCGGAGATCTCGAAGAAGAACATCGTGGTGGCCGACGACGTGAGCGGGAAGATCACCGTGCGCCTGCGCAACGTGCCGTGGGATCAGGCCCTCGACCTGGTGCTGCGTTCGAAGAGCCTGGGCAAGGAAGAGTTCGGCAACATCATCCGGGTGGCGCCCCTGGCTCTGCTGGAGACCGAAGCCAAGGCCCGCGCCGAGCGTCGGGAGAACCTGCTCAAGTCGGCGCCGCTGTCGGTCAGCCTCATCTCGGTCAACTACGCCACCGCGACCGACATGGCGTCCCGGGTGAAGGAGATCCTCTCGGCGCGCGGCAACGTCACGGTCGATACGCGCACCAACACCCTCATCGTGCGCGACCTGCCGGAGAACATGGGCAAGGTTCGTTCGCTGGTGGCCAGCCTCGACCTGCAGACGCCTCAGGTGCTGATCGAGAGCCGGATCGTCGAGGCGAGCACCTCGTTCCGCCGTGAAGTCGGCATCCAGTGGGGTGGCCAGGGGCTGATGTCAGGCGCCAACGGCAACCCGACGGGCCTGGTGTTCCCCAGCTCAGTGGCGGTCACGGGCGCGGCGGTCGAGGCCGGCAGCCCCGGTAACCCCGGCACCTCCAACTACGCGGTCAGCCTCCCGGTCGGCGCCGGCACGGGCGCCGGTGGTGCCCTCGGCATGGCGTTCGGCTCGGCGGGTGGCGCGGTGGCGCTCAACCTGCGCCTCACCGCGCTGGAAGCGCAGGGCGCGGTGAAGACCATCTCCGCCCCGAAGGTCACCACCCTCGACAACGCCACGGCCCGCATCAGCCAGGGCGTTTCGATTCCGTTCAGCCAGGTGTCGGCGGCCGGCGCCAACACCCAGTTCTTCGAGGCGCGCCTGTCGCTCGAGGTCACGCCCCACATCACCCAGGACGCCAGCGTGCTGATGAACATCCGCGCGGAGAACAACCAGCCCGACCCGGCCGTGCGAGGCTCGAACGGCCAGCCCGGTATCGCCCGCAAGGAAGCGACCACCAACGTGCTGGTGAAAGATGGCGAAACGACGGTGATCGGCGGAATTTACGTCCGAGGTGGGTCCAACTCGCAGGCTGGCCTCCCTATCCTCAGCAAGATTCCCGTGCTGGGCTTCTTCTTCCGCAGCTCGACCGAGCTGGAGACCAAGAATGAGCTGCTGATCTTCGTCACCCCGCGCATCCTGAACCGCAGCGCGGTCGCCCAGAACCCCTGAGGACTGTCATGAAAATCAAAGCACTGATCATCGTTGGGCTCCTCGGCTGGACGTCGTGCGCGAACCAGTCGGAGGGCTTCTACATCTCGAAGTTCTACCCACTGGGGGCGGGCTGCGACAACGTCGTCAATCGCGAGTCGGTGATCGCCGGCAACGGCTACCTGGACGTCGCCGCGGGCAACGCCCAGTACTTCGTGGGCGTGCGGATCATGGGCGGCGAGAACATTCAGCAGCAGGAGATCAAGGTCGGGAACGCGGTGCTGGAGACCGAGAACCGCAACCGCCCGGTCATCACCCAGCAGGTGGTCAACTACCGCCTGAGCAAGCGGGTGGGTGGCACGCCCAAGCCCTACCTCACCAACGTCACCATTCCCTTCAGCGAGGACGGCGAGGTCTTCGGCGCCTTCCAGCTGATCAGCCCCGAGCTCGCGCTCGCGCTCGAAGAGCTGCCTCCTTCGTCTGGCACGGCGCCTTCGTCGACGATCGAGGAGTTCGTCGACATCAGCGTCGACCTGGAGTTCAAGGGCGAGTTCTCCGTCTCGCGTTCGACCTTCACCACCGGAACGCTGACCTTCCCCATTCGCGCGTACCGGTCGAACCCGGCGGTCTGCAGCGCGGGCTTCCAGCCGTTCACCACCCAGCAGGCGACGGATGCCGGGGTCGTGTTCAGCATGGACCCCTGCCAGTACGTGGGCCAGTCCTCCAGTCAGCTGGTGCAGCCCGCTCCTCCGTCGGTGTGCTGCCCCGGGCCGGGGTGCTAAAGCGATGGGTTTCCGTGAGCATCTGGAGGCGGTGGTCAGCTCCGTCAACGGCTCGGTGGTGTGCAGCCTGGTCGGGTTCGACGGCATCGCGGTCGACACCCACCAGCCCGACGCGCGCGCGGAAGACGCGGCGGCGATCGATCTCTCCTCGGCCCTGACCGAGTACGGCAACCTGCTCGGTCAGCTCAAGGCGACCGCGCAGACCCTCAAGACGGGCGCGGTGGGCGAGATGTCCGTCAACACCGAGAAGGTGATCACCATCATGCGGATGGTGAATCAGGAGTACTACGTGGTGCTCGCGCTCCTGCCCGAAGGGAACTACGGCAAGGGCCGCTACGCGCTGCGCCTGGCCGCCCCCAAGCTGGCCAAAGAGCTCCTCTAAGCCGAACGCCCGAAGCACCCCATGACGCGCCGGGCCTCGAATTGAGGACCGGCGCGTTGTTGCTTGCGAGGCGCGTGGAGGCGGGGGTATGGACGCCCGCGTTCATTGCTTCCCTCAAAAGAGGAAACACCATGGCTGGCGTCATCGACACGTCCGAGTTCAAGAAGGGCATGAAGATCGAGATCGACGGAGAACCCTTCGAGATCCTCGACTTTCAGCACGTCAAGCCCGGCAAGGGCTCCGCCTTCACCCGCACCACCATTCGCAGCATCTTGAGCGGGCGCAACCTGCAGCCCACCTTCAAGAGTGGTGACAAGGTGGAGCGCCCGGACATCGAAGAGAAAGACATGCAGTTTCTCTACGCCCAGGGCGACGAGTTCCACTTCATGGATCAGCGGTCGTTCGAGCAGACCTACCTGAACGCGAAGACGCTCGGCGACTCGAGGAACTTCCTCAAGGAGAACATCAACGCCTCGGTGCTCTTCTGGAACGGGAAGGCGATCGGCGTGACCCTGCCGAACTCGGTCGACCTGAAGGTCGTCAAGTGCGATCCCGGCGTGCGCGGCGACACCGTGTCGGGCGCGCAGAAGCCGGCGATCCTCGAGACGGGGTACCAGATCACCGTGCCGCTCTTCGTGAACGAAGGCGACGTGCTCAAGATCGACACCCGCTCGGGCGAGTACCTCACCCGCACCTCGACGGCCTGAAGCCCCAAGCTGACCCGCCCACGCCCCAAAACCCAACGCTGACACAGGAAACCAAAAAGACATGGCGACGAAGGTCAAGTCGAAGGACCCCGTTCAGGTGAGCGGCACGACATCACTCGACGTCGAAGCGCTGCGGCAGATCGTCGAGATCCTCGAGTCGAGCGAGATCTCGCGGCTCGATTGGGCCAACGGGGACGAGCGCCTCACGATTCGGCGCGGCCCGCCGGCCACCCAGGTGGTGCAGCACATGAGCGCGCCGATGTCGTCGAGCCCGGGGGTCAGCCTGATGCCCTCGCACACGCCGAACTTCTCGCACCCGCCTTCGGCCGAAGCGCGCCCCCGCCCGTCCGCGCCCACCCGGGGGCCGGTGGAGAGCGCCGGGGAGAAGAAGGGGCACGTGATCACCTCGCCCTTCGTCGGCACCTTCTATCGCTCGCCCGCGCCTGATCAGCCCGCCTACGCGGAGGTCGGCACCGCGGTGAAGAAGGGCCAGGTGCTCTGCATCATCGAGGCGATGAAGCTGATGAACGAGATCGAGTCCGAGGTGGCCGGCAGGGTCGCCGAGGTGCTCGCGCAGAACGGTCAGCCCGTCGAGTTCGGTCAGCCGCTCTATCGCATCGAGCCGGCTTGACCCCCTCTTCCGCAGCCACCAGGGAGCCAACGTGTTCAAGAAGGTGCTGATCGCCAACCGCGGAGAGATCGCGCTCCGCGTGATCCGCGCGTGCAAGGAGCTGGGCGTGGCCACCGTGGCGGTGCATTCCACCGCCGACGCCAACGCGCTGCACGTGCGCTTCGCCGACGAGTCGGTGTGCATCGGCCCGCCGCCCTCGAAGGAGAGCTATCTCAACGTGCCGGCGCTGCTCTCGGCCGCGGAGATCACCCGCGCCGACGCCATTCACCCCGGCTACGGCTTCCTCTCGGAGAACGCGGAGTTCGCCGAGGTCTGCCAGAAGTGCCAGATCACCTTCATCGGCCCGCGCCCCGAGCACATCAGGCTGATGGGCAACAAGGTGCGCGCGCGCGACGCCGCCAAGGCCGCGGGGCTGCCGCTGCTGCCCGGCTCGCCCGGCGTGCTCAAGAGCTCAGAAGAGGCCGAGGCGCTCGCGCGGGAGATCGGCTACCCGGTGATCCTCAAGGCGGCCGCGGGCGGTGGTGGCCGCGGCATGAAGATCGTGCGCGAGCCCCGCGCGATCGCCCAGGCGTTCGCCACGGCGTCGGCCGAGGCGGTCAACGCGTTCTCCAACGGCGACATGTACCTCGAGCGCTACGTGGAGAAGCCGCGGCACATCGAGATCCAGATCGTCGGCGACAACTACGGCAACGTGGTGCACCTGTTCGAGCGTGAGTGCTCGGTGCAGCGCCGCCACCAGAAGCTGATCGAAGAGAGCCCCTCGATGGCCGTCAGCCCGGCCCTGCGGGAAGAGATGGGCCGCGTCTCGGTCGAGGCGA
>VFKJ01001238.1 GCA_009885595.1 Myxococcales bacterium
AAGGACGCATCGCCTCGAGGACCCTGGGGTCCATCGGAGTCGTCGCGTGGTAGTCCATGTAGATGGGGAGCTTCAGCATGATGCCCTCGAATGTGGACCAGCGCGGTCCGGTATCGCTTTTCTCTAACGAGAAGAAGGTGGACCAGTCAAGTCCACTATCCGTAGTTTCAAGGTGTTGAGTACTGATGCGAACGGTTCGCAGAATGGGCCGGCCCAACATGTCAGATCTGACTGTTAGTGAGGTCTGATATGAACCAGTGCACCACTGCACCACTTCACCAGGGTGAAGCAATGAGACTGACGATCTCCCTCGATGCCGATCTGTACGAGTACGTGAAGTCGCTCGCGAAGAGCGAGGGCCTGTCGATGAGCCAGACCATCAACAGGCTCGTTCGAAGGGTCGCCGAGGTGCCGTCCTATCCGCCCCTCCAGGTACCGACGGCGGCATCGCCTTGGGAGGGGTTCAAAGCTCGCCCAGGGGTGATCATCCACCGCGATGAAGCCCAGCGGATGGAGGCCGAGGAAGACGAGGCACGTCTGGCGGCGCTCGGATGGACGAAGAAATGAGCACCTGGCTCCTCGACGGCAACGTGCTGCTCGCGCTGTCGATTCCCGACTCTGCCGACCACGCGACTGCCCGTGCCTGGTTCGAGTCGAACGTCGTGAAGTTCGCGACGTGCCCGATCACGCAGGGCACGCTGCTCCGCCTTCACCCGCGAGCTGCGAAGGACCCACGAATGGAGGCGGCCTGGCGAACCCTCGAGGCCATGCTGGCCCACCCAGCGCACGTCTTCTGGGGGGACACCTTGAGCTACGCCGAGGTCTCCCCGAAGCGGCTGCAAGGGGGCGGACAGGTGACCGACGCGTACCTCGCTGCGCTCGCCCGACACCACCGGGGGAGGGTGGCGACGTTCGACGAGGCCTTCGCGCTCCTGCATTCGGACGTGGTGGTGAAGATCGGCGCGGTCTGATCCATCTCGGATCGGGTCTCCACGCGGTTCCGAGCGATTGCGAGCGGCACGCGGCTCGCTTTGGACGGGCCGCATGACCAAACACGCTCCGGTTCAGCTCACCTCGTCGATCCAGGCTGAAGGCTCGCGCTACGTCGAAGGCTGGCGCCGCGGCAAGCCTGAAGAGGACCCGGAGAAGACGAAGAAGTGGGGTTGGATCAGCGCCAAGCCCAGCGAGTTCCTCATTCGCATGCGCGGCGGCAACGTGGTGTCGGCCGGGCAGGGCGCCACCGTCTTCAAGTGGCCGTGGGACTCGATCGCGATCGTCCCCACCACGGTGCAGCGGCTTCACTTCGTGGCCGATCAGATCACCCAGGAGAAGGTGGGCGTGAAGGTGACGGGCATCGCGGTCTACCGCATCGCCGAGCCGCTGATCGCCTCGCGCATGCTCAACTTCAGCTTCCCCGAGCGCGCGCAGGAGAAGCTCGCCGAGATGATGGAAGAGATGTGCGTGGGTGCCTCGCGCCGCCTGATCGCCAACCTCACCGTCGAGCAGTGCCTCACCCGCCGCAAGGACGCGCTCTCGGTCGAGCTGGTGCGGGAGATCGCGCCCGTGGTGAGCGGCGAAGGCAAGCTCGAGGACGCCACCGATCGCGGCTGGGGCGTGGTGGTCGACACCATCGAGATCCAGGACGTGCGGGTGCTCTCGGGCCAGGTGTTCTCGAACATGCAGGCGCGCTTCCGCTTGAGCCAGGAGCAGGTGGCGCGCGGGGCCGAGCTCGCAAAGGAGCGCGCGGTGCGCACCGACGAGACGGCGACCGAGCGCGAGGTCGAGCTCACCCGGGTCTCCGCGGCGACCGAGATTCGGCGGCAGAAGCAGGCGGCTGACGAGTCGGCGCGGCTCGAGAAGCTGGCGTCCGACGCCAAGGTCGAGGAAGCGAAGCTGGCGCAGGAGCGCGCCACGCGCGCGGCGCAGATCGCCTCGGAGCGCGAGTTCCAGCTCACGAAGATCCAGGCCGAGCAGGAAGTGCGGCAGCGCCGCCAGCTCGCCGACGAAGCGGCGGCGCTCGAGAAGCTGCAGGCCGAGCAGCGGCA
>VFKJ01000725.1 GCA_009885595.1 Myxococcales bacterium
AGCGGCGAGATGATGAAGACGTCGACCAGCCAGGAAAGCACCACGCCCACCGCGGTCCCCGCGACGTCCCAGGCGAGGTCCTTCCACGAGGCTCGGCCGAAGACGGCGAGGTCGAGCAGCTCCTTGCCGAGGCCCGCGGTGAGGGCCAGCCCCGCGCCCACCGCGATGCGGACGCCGCGATCCTCGGTGAAGAGCGCGGTGCCGCCGTAGCCGATGGCCGCGATGCCCGCGCTGAAGCCGAAGTGGAGCGCCTTGTCGGGCCCCAGCCAGGGATCGGGGTCAGCCTGCGCGGAGGCAGCACCGCTCCACAACAACCCGAGGACGAGGCAGGTGCGCACGGCTGATTATCTAGCCGGGTTGGAGCAAAGTGCGCTGCACCGCTTCCAAGGAGACGCTCTTCATCGCCCTCGACCATGAATCGATCTCTTCCGTTCCTGCTCGTCGCCTCGGTGTGTTTCGGCGCTGAACCGGTGGTCATCGAAGGCGAGGTTCCCGCCGAGGGCCTGTTCTTCACCGTGCCGTTCGAGGTCTCCGCGGGGACCGCCGAGCTCGAGCTGCGCCACGATGATCTGTCGAACGCGAACATCCTCGACTGGGGCCTGTTCGCGCCCGACGGCGGGTTCGTGGGGTGGGGCGGCGGCAATTCGGAACCGGCGGTCGTCGGTGCTGGCGCGTCGAGCCGCAGCTACAGGCCCATCGCGCTCACCCCGGGCACCTGGCGCGTGCTGGTCGGCAAGGCGCTCGTCACCCAGCAGCCCGCACGGTTTCGCCTCGAGGTGGAGGCGCGGGCGAACGCGGTGTTGACGCCCCAGCCCAACCGCACGCCGTACTCGCCGGTGGCGCCCCTCGAGGTGGGCCGCCGGTACTACGTAGGAGATCTGCACGTGCACTCGCTCGAGAGCGGTGACGCGCGGCCGAGCCTCGGGGAGATCGCTTCCTTCGCGCGCGGGCGCGGCCTCGACTTCGTCGCGCTCAGTGAACACAACACGCTCTCTCACCTCGACTTCTTCGCAGAGGCGCAGGCTGCGTCGCCTTCGCTGTTGCTGGTGCCGTCGGTGGAGTTCACGACCTACGCGGGGCATCTCAACGCCTTCGGGGTGTCGCGGCTTCCCCCGTTCTGGCTCGGGCTCGAGGGCGCGCGCTTCGAAGCCGCGGTCTCCGACTTCGAGGCGCAGGGCGCGGTCGCCACCATCAACCACCCCACGCTCGATCTCGGCACCTTCTGCATCGGGTGCGCGTGGAAGCAGCCCCTCGCCAGCGGCCTTCGCGCGGTCGAGGTCGGGGTCGGTGGTTGGGACGAGACGGGCTCGCTGTTCGACGAGAGCGCGCTCGTGTTCTGGGAAGCGCTCGCGGACAAGGGCCTTCACCTCACCGCCGTCGGCGGGAGCGATGATCACCGCGCGGGACGGGGCCTCAACCAGACGCAGAGCGCGATCGGCTCTCCGACCACGTTGATCCTCGCCGATGAGCTGTCGGTGAGCGCGCTGGTGCGCGGGCTGAAGGAGGGCCGCACCGTGGTGAAGCTGCGCGGTCCGGAGGATCCGATGGTGGAGTTGCGCGAGTTGGATTTCCTCGCCCGCGTGGGGGACACCTTGATTGGATCGTCCGTGCGGCTCGAGGCCACGGTGCGCGGTGGTGATGGACACGTGCTCGCGTGGATCGAGAACGGCGTGGTCGTGCGCGAAGAGAAGGTGCGCGGCGCGGAGTTCGTCTCGGCGTTCACCCTGGTGGCACCCGCGGGGAAGGCGGCGCGGGTGCGAGCAGAGCTGAGGGTTGCTCAGCAGCCTCGGACCGTGACCTCGTTCGTTTGGTTGGCCCAGAACGCGGGGGATCCTCCCGTGGTAGCGGTGAAGAAGCAGCTGAGCTGCGAGACGGTCGATGGCGCGCTCATCTTGCTTGGGCTCGGGCTGTTGCGGCGGAGAAGGAGATGATCTTCGTCCTCGGTCTGGTGCTCTGCCAACTCCCGCTCGACACCCCCGGCAGCTGGGGCGAGCCCGCTCGCGCGGTGTTCCTCGACGCCTCCGCGCGGCCGATTCTGTCCGGGCTCAACGCCGTCAGCTTCGATGGTCTTCCGCCTGCGTCGACGACCTTCACCTTCGATGGCGTCGTGCTCAAGACACCCGCGCACGCGCTCTTTGGCCCCTCGACGCTGCACCCCGCGTGGATCTCCGCGGTCGAGGTGGGGCCCGGAGTGGACGGTGTTCAGCGCGGACGTTCGCTGGGCCGCAACGTCACGCTGCTCCCGCGTCAACCGGCGGGCGGCCTTCACGCGGTCGCGCGCATCGACGTGCTGCAGACCGGCCTCTACGTCGAACATCGCCTCGAGCGCGGCACCACCCTCCAGGGCGCGGTTCGCTTCTTCCCCATCGCCGCGCTCGCGGGACTGTTCATCAAGGGCTCGCTGCTGCTGGGCGACTACCAGCTTCGCGTCACCCACCCGGTGGCCAGCGGCGAGCTGCGGCTGCTCGCGGTCGGCGTACTCGACTCGGTCGCGCTCTTTGTCTCCGGCATTCCCGTGGCCGCGCGGCTGCAGGGACACCAGGTCGACTTGCGCTGGCGCAGTCAGACGCTCGAGCTCGGCGTCGGCGGCAGCGTGAGCGCGCTCGGCCTCACCCTCAATGGCGAGACCGCGAAGAACGCCATCGACGGAGAAGAAGACGCGCTCAACGCGCGCGCGAAGACGCACCTCACCTTCTCTTCGCACGCCACCGGCACCCTGGGCGCCGACGTCGAGCTGCGGCGCCTCGTGCTCTCCCGCGCCACCACGCTGCAGCTGCCCGACGCCACCAGCGCGACGGACCGAACCCGCCGTGAGCTCGGTGTCGCCGTGGTGGCCGGCCTCTTCGGCGAACTGCAGCTCACCGAAGGAGAATGGGTCACCACGCTCGGCCTGCGCGGCGACGTGTGGAAGCCCGCCGACGCACCCGCGTACGCCACCGCCGACCCGCGCATCACCACGCAGCGGCACCTCACCTCGCGCGGGCTGCTCGAGCTGGCTCTGGGCGTGATGCACCAGGCGCCCTCGTGGCTGGTGGGCGTGCCGGTGCTCGAGACCGCTGCGCTGCGGTACGGAGTGCAGGAAGCCGCGCGCGCCGACGCCCGCTTCACCTGGAAGAACTCGAGGTACGAGTCGCTCGACGCGCACGTCTTCGGCACGGCGCTCCTCCGCACCCTGGAGATGAGCCCGTTCGACGAGAACTTCCTGCAGCTCGCGAACCTGACCGAGGAGGATGTGGCGAAGAAGCGCAGCAGCGGTTGGGCCGCGGGCGGCGAGCTGCGGTACCGGGTGTCGCGCCCCGGCACCGGCTGGGCCGAGGTGAGCTACGGCCTGCAGCAATCGTGGCGCCACGCGACCTTCACCCGCTCCGGCGTCGACGGCCTCCCCATCGGCGAAGCGCAGGCGTGGGTGCCCTGGCAGCACCAGCAGACCCACGCCGTGCGCGGTGCGTTCGGGCTCGAGCTGCCGCGCTCGTGGAAGGTCGGCCTCGCGGTGACGGTGATGTCGGGGCCGCCGCTGGTGGGCGGGCTCTTCTCGCAGCACCAACAACCGGGCGTCGATCCGCTCCGAGGCACGCCGCGCTGGGTGCCCAAAGACCGAGACCAGGTGAGCACCGCGGGAGCGTGGCTGCGCGCCGATGCGCGCGTGAGCAAGACGTGGCGTCCCGCGCCGCTCGAAGTGGAGCTGTTCCTCGACGTGCAGACCATCTCCATCTGGGCGCAGCCCACCGGCACCAGCTCCGGCACCGCCCCCGCGACGCTCGAGCAGCAGGCGCGCGGTGAGGTGACGCTCACCCAGAAGCCCGCGTCGTCGCCGATTCCCCCGGTGCCGGTACTGGGCGTCGAGGTGCGGCTCTAGCTGATACAAGGCGACGCATGTCTGGCCCGAAGCTCCCTCTGACCCTCGCTGCGGTGCTGTTCGTCGTCTTCGCGATCACGTTGTTCACCACGCCCGAAGGCAAGCTCAACTGGCTGCTCGAGGTGGGGCCTGGGCTCGTCGGCATGGTCGCGCTCGCGCTCACCTACAAGCGCTTCCCCATGACGCCGCTCGTCTACGTGATGGTGTTCATCCACATCTGCATCCTCGTGTACGGCGGCTTCTACACCTACGCGAAGGCGCCGCTGGGTGACTGGGCGCGGGAGGCCTTCGGCTGGTCGCGGAACAACTACGACAAGGTCGGTCACTTCGCGTTCGGCTTCTTCCCGGTGATCATCGTGCGCGAGGTGCTGCTGCGCAGAACGAAGCTCGAGCGCAACGCCTGGCTCGTCTTCATCCTGCTCAACGTCATCCTGGGCTTTGCGGCGCTGTACGAGCTGTTCGAGTGGGCCGCGGCGCTCATGCTGGATCCCGCGGGCGGCGACGCCTTCCTCGGCACCCAGGGCGACGTGTGGGACGCGCAGAGCGACATGCTCTACGCGGGCATCGGCGCGACCCTGGGGCTGGTGCTGTTCTCCCGCGCGCACGATCGCGCCCTGACGAAGTTGATTGGCCCGCTGCCGGATCGACTGACTGCTTGACGGGTGGGGAGCTGCAACCCCCCACTCCCCGTTGAACCTCGAATCGAATTGATGGAGCCCGGTCAACTTGACGGAGCACGCCAGGCAGCGGGGCCGTGCAAGGTGCCGGCATCAGGAGCACTGGGCGCGGCCTGCAAGCTGCTCCTTGCTACGGGTGGTCTGCGGCTTCAGGCGCCCAGCTGCGCTCGCGCCTCGGGGGACATGCGCTCGGGCGTCCACGGCGGCTCGAACACCAGCTCGATGTCGGCGTGGCGAATGCCCTGCA
>VFKJ01000010.1 GCA_009885595.1 Myxococcales bacterium
ACGCGTATCGACGCTGAAGGGTAAGCCCTCTCCCCGACCCTCTCCCCCGCGGGGGAGAGGGAGACAGGATTCATGTCGTAATCCCTCGGGGTGGGGCTGGTGGGCGATCGCTCCACCTCGTTCCAGTGCATCGCGCCCTGCGATCAGCTGGTGGCCTTCGACCGCGACTGAAGGCGGTAGGGCGAGGAGCGGTAACGGACTCAGCTCGCCCTGGCAGTCACCTCGGGCTGGGGCTCGAGCGTCGCGAGCAGGCGATCGCCGGTGGTGGTGATCTCCTCGAGCAGCGCCTTGGTGCGCAGGTCGGCCTTCTCCAGCCAGCGCTCCAGCAACTCCCGCCGCTCGGGGAATTGGCGGGCCTGGTCGAGCAGGAGCTCGCCGATCGCCTCGTCGGCCAGCAACCGGGTGAGCCGCTCCGCGTGCAGCATCGCGAGCGCGAAGTCGCGTTTCGGATCCCACTGCTTCGTCATCACCTCGCGCCAGCTCGTCAGCGGCACCGAGGAGAGCGAGCGCAGCTTGCCAGCCGCGGTGCGCGTGAGCAGGAACTGCTGCGCGGAGAGCGAGCGGTGCTGAATTCTCGCCACCCCCCGCTCCAGCCCGTCGACCGCGGACATGGAGCGCCAACGCGCCTGGCCGAGCCTCGCCACGAACGCGGCGGGCTTCTTGATCAGGCCCATCAGGGTGTCCTTCATCGCCATCAGCGACTGGATCTGGCTGGTGCCTTCGTAGATGGGCAGCACCAGCGCGTCACGCAAGAGCTTCTCGGCGCCGTAGTCGCGGGTGTAGCCGACCCCGCCGTGGATCTGCATCGCCCGGCGGGCGATCTCCACGGCCTTCTCGGCGGCGAGGTACTTGAGCAGCGGGGTGTAGCGGCGCGAGGCGGCGCGGTGCCGGGGCAGCTCCTCTTCGATGCGCTGCTTCTCTTCTTCGGTGAGCAGCTCGCCGAAGCGCTGCATCAGGGGCAGCTTCTGGGCGAGCTCTTCGTGGAAGGCAGCCTTCACCGCGAGCGCGCGGAGCGCCTGCACGTCGGTGCGCATCTCCTCGAGCAGGTCGGCGATCAGCTCGTGGCGGGCGATCGGCTTACCCATCGAGGTGCGCTCGGCGGCGTAGGCGTGCGCGAGGCGGGTGGCGTTCTCCGCCAGGCCAATGCCCTCGAAGCTCACGCCCACCCGGGCGTTGTTCATCAGCACCAGCATGTACTTGAAGCCCTCGCCGCGCTTGCCGATGAGCTGGGCGGGCACGTGATCGAAGTCGAGCGCCGCGGTGACCGAGCCGTGGTGGCCCAGCTTCTCCTCGAGGCGATCGATGGTGACGAAGCGCTTGCGGGTGCCATCGGGCAGATCTTCGTAAGCCTGCACCAGGAACATCGAGAGCCCGCCCAGGCCCGCGAAGGGATCCTCGGGGTTGGTGGCCGCTTCCGTGCGCGCGATCACGAAGTGGTACTTGCCGTGGCCCGAGCTGATGAAGATCTTCTGGCCGCTGACGAACCAGTGGCCCTCGGCGTCCTGCTCCGCGCGGGTGCGGAGCTTCGCCATGTCGCTGCCGGCGTCGGGCTCGGTGATGTCCATGCAGCCCCAGGCGGCGCCGCTGGCGATGTCTTCGATCTGCTTGCCGAAGCGGGTGTGCTTGATGCGCGCCTGCGCGGTGTCGAACTCGGTGGTGCCCTCGTGAATCGAGTACACCAGCATCGCCATCGCCAGCCCGCCGTGGAACGAGAAGTGGGTCATCGCCGAGACGTCGGCGCGGGCCATCATCTCGGCGCCCAGGAAGTAGAGCAGCAGCGGGGCCTGCAGCCCGCCCAGCTCACGCGGCAGGCACAGCCCGTGGAGCTGCGCTTCCTTGATGATGGCGAAGGCGGCGCGCATCGCCTCGCCTTCGACCGCCTCACCCTTCACCAGGTGCGGCTCCTCCCGGTCGATCTTCGCGGCGCGCGGCGCCACCACCTCGGCGGCGAGCTGGCCGAAGGACTTCGCCACCTCGAGGTAGAAGGCGCGGGCCTCTTCGAAGTTCGTGAAGCCGCCCGGGGCGCGCCAGCCGTACTCGGTGACCTCGGCCAGGCGCGCCCAGTCAGCGCCGTTGCCCAGGTAGAACTGCAGGTCCGTGTTGTCTTCGAAGAAGTTGGCCATGGCTCACCTTGGGGTTGAACGGCGCCGCGGGCTCTTGCGCGCGGGAGAAGGACGGGGGCTGAAGAGACTGGAGCGGCTGAGGCGGGCGAGCTCGGTGGCCTGCCGGGCTCTGCCGTCTCTGGGCAACAGCGCGTCGAGCACCTCGCCGGTGGCGACGGCGGAGATCACCAGCAGGAGGATCTGAACCACGTACGCCTCGGCGTCGACGTCGGCCTGGTGCCGGCCGTGCGCCTGCCCTTCGCGGATGTAGCTGACGATGGCCCACAGCCAGGGCCGCACCGCGCCCTTGAGCAGCGCGCGCATCTCGGTCGGGCGGTCGAGGAGCTCGCGCATCACCAGGCGGGCGCGATCGGGCTCCTCGGCGAAGAAGCGGTGGAGCTCGCCGTACACCGCCTCGAACCGGTCGACGCTGGCGGTGGCGGCGAGGAGCAGCTGGGGGAGCCGCTCCTTCCAGTGCGCGAGCATGGCCTCGAGCACGGCGAGGCGGAGCGCTTCTTTCGAGGGGAAGTGGTGCAGCACCGCGGGCTTGCTCACGCCGACGGCGCTGGCCACGTCTTGCAGGGCGGTGCCGTCGAAGCCTCTCGCCGCGAAGAGGCGGGTGGCGGCGGCGAGCACCGCGGGACGGACTTCGAGGGGGAGCTTGCGGGCGGCGACCATGTGGATGGCGGATGCCTACCAGATGGTAAGGCCTCGCAGCAACCTCTCCCTGCAACGCGGGGAGAGGGAGGACAGGTCACCGCCTTCATCCCCAGCCTCGAAGTGGAGACCGCATACTCGCCTTCCATCAGGTCCTCCTTCGTCATGAGATGATGATCCTCGAGAGCTGGGCGAAGGCGCAGGTCCAATTCCGCCAGCCGCGTCTGCAACACGTCGTGGTTCTTCCGGCATCCGGACACCAACAACAGCATCACGAGGAGCGCGCGCACCCCGCATATAAAGAGGTGAGACAATCGTTCAGTAAGCCCAGGTGGGCCGCGAGGAGTAAAAGGCGGCATGTCCCTGCTGCTCATGCTGTCGCTCGCGCTCGCCGCGGGCCCCGCGCAGAAGACGTTGGCCTCGCCGGGCCTGTCGTCGATCAACATCGACGAGCGGGTGGCCGCCTTCTACAGCGAGTTCTTCGCGCAGGAGCTCGCGCAGAAGACCGGCTACCGCGTCTTCACTCAGGGCGAAGTCGCCGCGCTGCTCGGCCTGGAGCGGCAACGGCAGCTGCTGGGATGCAGCGAGGACGCGTCGAGCTGCATGTCGGAGCTTGCCGGAGCGCTGGGCGCCGATGGCTTGATCACTGGCAGCATCGCGCGATTGGGCAGCGGCTTCGCCGTCACCCTCAACGTGGTGAGCCCGCAGGGCGCGCACTCGCTGGCGATGCGCACCGGGCGCTCGAAGGACGAGGACGCGCTGCTCGACTGGCTCACCGAGACGGCGGGGTTGGTCGCGGTGCAGCTCAAGACGTCGTTCGCCTCGCCGGGCAGCGTGATGGTGGAGCCCGAGCTGAAGGTGCCCGCGGGCGCGCCCCGTCGCATCGCGCGCGATGGGAAACTCTTCAGCGAGCTCGAGACCGCGCGCTACTTCCACGCCAGGGGAAAGGGACTGCCCGAGCCCGAGGCCATTCGCTTCGCGCGGGGGCTGCCGCCGCTCGACGCTGGCATCGTCGTCGTCGCCGCCCCCGCCGCTGACGCCGGAGTGACGAGGCCCTTCGTGCCGGGTCCCCCGCCCCGCAGGGTCGCGCGCGACGGCAAGTTGCTCAGCGAAGCGCAGACCCGGCGCTACCTCGAGGCCCGCGACGGTGGCCGCTCTGAAACCGACGCCTTTGCCTGGGCGCGGACCACGCCCGTGGAAGACCCGCCGCCAGCCGTCGTGCCAGAGGTGCAGCGACCCGTGACTGGTCCCGACGCCGGCGTGCTGCGGCTTCCCCCTGGCCTGCCGAAACGAATCGCGCGCGACGGAAAGCTGCTCACCGTCGAGGAAACCGAGCGCCACTTCCTCGAGAAGTTCGGCGGGCCTGCACGCTGAGCAGACCAGGGCCCTGAAGAAACGCGAGCCCTTGCGCCAGTTACCTCGGCTCGCGCTCTTGGAAATGGGGGGGCCCCTCGAGGGCCTCATCGGCGGTGTTAACGACACAGCACCATGCTCTGGCTGTTGCGGTCCGCCATCGTGATGACCTACCCGCGCACGCCGGGCCTCCCCGGAATCGAGGACTGCGCGCTCGACGAGTACCTCGCCCGCTTCAAGAAGGAGACGGGCTGGATCATCTGGCTGGGCACCATCACCGGCGCGCTCCTCTTTCACCTCACGCCGCTGCTGACCGTGTACCTGCCGCTGCCCGCGTTCCTGCTCCCCTCGAAGCTCGGGGATCTCCACGCGAGGCGGGTGATGACCACTCGCATCTACCTGCTTCGGCAAGCGGTGTGGCTGGTCAAGCTGTGCGCGGGGCTGTGCTGGGGCGCTGATCCCGAGGTGCGCAGGCGCTTCGCCCTCGCGCCGCTGCCGAAGGATCCCGGCACCTGGAGGCGCACGTGAGTCATGTCCCCTTCCGCGCGCGTGGAGAAGACGTCGAGGCGAGCTTCGACTTCGTGGTGGTCGGCTCAGGCGCAGGGGGCGCGGCGGCAGCGGTGACCCTGGCGCGCGCCGGCAAGACCGTCGCGGTGGTCGAGGCCGGCGCCTGGCGTGAGCCAGAGGACTATCCCCACTCCACCTACGGCGCGATGCGCGACCTGATGGACGACTGGGGCACCCAGGCCACCGTGGGCCAGGCGCTGTGGCCGGTGGTGCAGGCCCGCACGGTGGGCGGCACCACGGTGATCAACTCCGCCATCTGCGTGCGCACGCCGGTGGACATCTTCCGCCAATGGGAAGCGGAGCACGGCATCAGCGGGCTGGAGACGAAGATGTTCGCGTCCATGGACCGGCTCGAGAAGGACCTCGCGGTGGGGCCCGTGCCCACCGCTTCCTGGGGCAAGTCGAACCTGATGGCGAAGAAGGCCGAGCACGCCCTGGGCTGGGCCAACCCACACCCCATGCTCCGCTACGCCAACGAGTGCGGCGGCACCAGCCAGTGCCTGCAGGGTTGCCGCAGCAAGAAGAAGCAGAGCATGGCCGTCACCTACGTGCCCGAGGTGAAGCAGCGCGGCGGCACCATCTTCTCCTCGGCGCCGGTGGATCGAATCGTCTTCGAGGGCACCCGGGCGGTCGGCGTCAGCGGCCGCTTCGTACACCCCCAGACCACGCAAAAAGGGGGCGCCTTCACCCTGCGCGCGCGGCACGCGGTGGTGGTGGCCGCCTCCGTCACCCACTCGCCCGTGCTGCTGATGCGCTCGGGGCTCAAGCTCCAGGCCCTGGGGAAGTTCTTCCGAGCCCACCCCGGCTTCGGCGTCTTCGGTTGCCACGACGAGCCGGTCGACATGAACGTGGGCACCACCCAGGGGTGGGCTTCGATGGCGTTCCGGGAGAGCCACGGCTTCAAGCTCGAGACCCTCGGCATCCCTCTCGAGCTGGTGGCCAGCCGGCTCGCCGGGGGCGGCACCCTGCTGATGGAGCGCCTCGCCCAGTATCGCAACATCGCCCTGTGGACGCTGACCACCCGCGCAGAGTCGATCGGCTCGGTGCACAGGTCGCCCTTCAGCCCCAGGCCCGTCATCCGCTACGGCCTGGACAAGGCGGACATGGCGCGGGCCCGCCACGGGCTGGTGATGCTCGCCAAGCAACACTTCGCCGCGGGGGCGCGCAGCATCCTCCCGGGCATCATCGGCCTGCCAGAAGAGCTCGGGCCGGATCAGGTGAAGCTGCTCGAAGAGGCCCCGCTCGATCCCCGCCGCTACATCGCGGTCTTGACCCACCTCTTCGGCGGCTGCGTGATGGGCCAGACCGAGAAGACCAGCGTCACCGATGGGCTGGGCCGGGTGCACGGCACCCAGGGCCTGGTGGTCGCGGACGCCTCGGTCATCCCCACCAACCTCGGGGTCAACCCCCAGCACACCATCATGGCCCTGGCGCAGGTGTTCGCCGAAGCGCTGGTCTGAAACGAGAGGAGATGACGTACAGTCGCCCGTTCGATGCGGTGCGGTCTCGATTTCGGAACAAGCAACAGCGCCGTCGCGCTCTCCACCGGCGAAGTGCTGAAGATCGATCACTCCTCCAAGCTTTCCCGCTCGGTGCTCTTCTTCCCCGAAGACTCGCAGGAGGTGCTCA
>VFKJ01000537.1 GCA_009885595.1 Myxococcales bacterium
GCTTGAAGGAGTCGGGCAGGCGCGCGGACAGCTCGATCAGCCGGTGATCGAGGAAGGGCAAGCGGCCCTCCACCGAGTTGCTCATCAACATGCGATCGCCCTGGGCCGAGAGCAGGTACCCCGAGAGCAGCGTCTCGAACTCGAGGTACTGAGCGCGCGCCAGGGGGCGCCACCCCCGCACGCTCGCGGGCACCGTGTCCAAGAGCGAGCCCACCGCGTCGAAGCCCCTGAGCGCCTTGATCATCCGCGGCGAGAGGAAGCGCGCCACCCGGCCCGAGTTGCTCCAGCGCACCTGGTGGGAGAACTCCAGCGCCTCGGGGTGCTCGAGGCCGAGGCCGAAGAAGCGCTCGAGCACCTCGGGCGCCTGCTGCGAGAGCGCGAGGTAGGGGTAGAGCCTCGAGAACAGCCGCGGCCGCGAGGTGGAGGAGGGCGAGCGCGACCAGAAGCGGCGCACCGCGGTCTCCTTGAAGAGGTCGTACCCGAGGAACACCTCGTCGGCCCCTTCCCCGGTGAGCACCACCTTGGTGCCGTGCGAGCGCACCAGCGCCGAGAGCGCGAAGAAGGGCGCGGGCGCCGAGCGCAACAGCAACTGCTCGCCGTGCCACACCACCTTGGGCAACAAGGCGCCGATGTCGGCGTCGCGCACCGGCACCGAGGCGTGGCGGGTGTGGAGCAGGTCCGCCACCTCTTGCTGGAAGGGCTGCTCGTCGAAGCGCGCCTGCTCGAAGCCCACCGAGAAGGTCTGCAGCGAGCCCCCCAGCTGCTCCTGCGCCAGCGCGCACAACAGCGAGCTGTCCAGCCCGCCCGAGAGGTACGCCGCCACCGGCACGTCGGCGCGCAGCCGCAGCTTGAGCGAGTCCTTCAACGTGACCTCGAGCTGCTCCAGGGCGTCGGCGAAGGTGAGCGAGCGATCGATCTGCTCGTCGGAGAGGTCGAGGCTCCAGTAGCGCCGCTCGACGTACGCCCCCTGCGCGAAGAGCGCCACGTGCCCCGGCCGCAGCTGCCACACCCCCTCGAACATCGAGCGCGGCGAGACCGGCGCCCACAGGTGGAGCGTCTGCGCGATGGCCTGCACGTCGAGCTTGGGCTCGAGGTGGCCGCCGGCGAAGAGCGCCTTGGCCTCGGAGGCGAAGGCGAGGCCGCCGCCTTGGGTGTGCGCGAGGAAGAGCGGGCGAATGCCCACCCGGTCGCGGGCCAGCCAGAGCTGGCGGCTGCGCGCGTCCCACAAGGCGAAGGCGAACTGGCCCACGAAGCGCTTCACGCAGTCGATGCCCCAGGCGTCGAACGCCGCCAGGATGACCTCGGTGTCGCTGTGGGTGCGGAACTTCCAGCCGGTGAGCTGGGCGCGCAGCTCGACGTGGTTGAAGATCTCCCCGTTGAACACCACCGTGAGGCCGCGCCCGGGCGCGTGCATCGGCTGGTGGCCGGACACCAGGTCGACGATGGACAGGCGGGTGTGGCCCAGCGCCACCCCCTCGAGCACCACCGCCCGCTGCGCGTCAGGGCCGCGGTGATGGAGCGCGGCGGTCATCGCGCGCAGCTTCGGCTCCACCAAAGCGCGCGGCTCGGTGGGGCCGGTGGTGAAGCCGGCGATGCCGCACATGGCTCACCCCTTCTTCCGCGCGATGTAGCGGACCAGGTTGTCGATGGAGTCGAGGTTGTCGGGCACCAGGTCGGTGTCCGCGGCCTGGAAGCCGTACTCGGTCTCCACGAAGGCGACGAGCTCCATCATGCCGGTGGAGTCGATCAGCCGATTCTTCAGGAACGAGTCGGAGTCGTTGAAGCCGTCCACGAAGAAGGTGTCTTCCACCCAGCCCCGCAGCCGGGTGGCGATGCCGATGTGGTGCGTGGGGGTGGGCGTGGACGAAACCGCAGACACCGCGAGCTGATTCTCAGACATGACTTCCTCCCGAGCTGCAAAGGCGTTGGCTCATCAGCCGCGCCGGGTTGCCGATGGCCAGCATCCCCGCGGGCACGTCGGTGTTGACCACACTCCCGGCCGAGACGACCGCGCCGTCACCCAGCGTGACGCCAGGGTTGATCACCGCGCCGTGCGCCACCCACACGTCGGCGCCCAGGATCACCGGCCTGCCGGGCGCGTCCTGGATGCGCACGTACGAGCCGAACATGCAGCGATCGCCCATGCGCACCGACTGGTGCACGTCGAGCTGCACGCCGTAGTTGAAGTAGCACTTCGCGCCGATGATCAGGCTGGCGCCGCGGCGCACGTGCAGCGCAGTGGAGAAGGGGCCACCCACGAAGACGCTCTCGCGGCCCACCACCACCCGGCCGTGCCGCTCCAGGTCCAGCGGGCCGTGCACCAGCACCTTCTCGCCCACCTCGCACCCGGCCAGCGCCAGGTAGCTGCGCGCCCGGGCGAGCCCGCGGCGGGTGAACATGAAGGCCGGGACCTCCCTGGACAGCCAATCGAAGAGCTCCATCATCGCCATGCTCATGACGTCCCCCGGGTGAACAACACCTGTCCGCTCTTCACGCGGCGCGCCACCACCACGCCGGGGCCGAGCTTCACCCTCGCCTCCAGCCAGGCGCCCGGGAGCACGATGGCGCGCTGGCCCACCTCGACGGCGGCTTCCAGCTTCACGGGGCGCGAGGGGGGGCGCTCGTGGCGCTTGCCGGTGACGGGGTGGAAGTGGTTGTCCATCACCTTGGAGAAGGCGTGCAGGTGGCAGCCGGGCCCCAGCTCCACCCGCTCCTGCGCCTCGAGGGAGACCCCGCCTTCCAGCACGCACCCGTGACCGACGGTGAGCACCGCGCTGGGCCCGACGTGCAGCTCGACCGGCACCACGCGGCCGTCGAACACCACGTCGTCGCCGATCTCGATGTGCCCTCCGCCGATGACGTACACGTTGCCCAGCACCTGCACGCGCGCCCCCACGGAGGCGCAGCGCCAGAGCTTGAGCCGCGAGAGCAGTCCGAGGGGCGTCACGGCAGCCTGGCCAGGAAGGTGAGGAGCGCCTCGGCCACCCGGCGCCGTCCCACGGAGTTGAGGTGCTGCCCATCATCGGAATACCCCGGCACCAGCGCCGGCAGCGTCTGTCCCTGATGTTCGTAGGAAGCCGCGGTGCCGTCGGGCCGGGTGGACTGGAGCGCCGCCAGGTCGAAGAGCGGCTGGCCCTGAAGGCGCGCGCGCAGCAGGGTGTTGAAGCGGTGGCGGACTTCGTTTTCTTTCGCGCCCCACGGCGCTTCTTGCGTCAGCGCCTGCTTGAGCCAGGCCTTCGCCCCCTGGGGCACCACCGTCAGCGGCACCGTGACGTGCACGAAGGTCACCTCGGGGTACCTCTGCTGCAGGCGCTCCAGGGTGGCGAGGTACGCGCGGAAGAGGGCCTCGACGTCGGTGTGCGCGTCGAAGTCGACGTAGCAGAACTTGAAGAAGGCGATGTCGACGTGGCCGGCCAGGGCGTCGAGGGCGGCTTCGAAGTCCGAGAGCTTGGAGAGGGGCGCCTCGTTCTCACCCAGCCGCGCGTGCAGCAGGCCTGGATTTTCCAGCAGCGCGCCGGTGCGCCCCTCGCGGATGCGCAGCTTGCCCGAGGTCACGTCGTTGACCCCGTCGAGGATGTTGGCGCCTACGGACTGGTGGCCGAAGAAGATCCTTCGGCTGGCAGCCTTCTGTACGACCTCGTCGGCGAGGGCCGTCGCTGACAACGTCAACAGCGCGGTGAGAAACATGAACTTCCTCCAGCGGCATCCTCCATGCGCGCGGGATGCCACCTGTTGGCGGGGGAGCCCCCGGGACCCACGCGCAGGCGATGCGGAGGGGCCCGCCTCGACGCAAAACGAGGCGCCGACCCGGCGCGCGCGTACGGGATTCCACGTAGTCCTGTGCGATGCTCGAGGCATGCCCACTGCATTGCTGCTGCTGTCGCTCGCATCGCCGGCATCTCCGCTGCACCCTGAGCTGTTCGAGGCGCACCTGACGGCGCCGCCGGGGGTGTTGTTGCCGGTGGTGGCGTCGTCGCGCGACGTCTACGGCGGCGTGCGCATGGTGGTGTCGGGTTCCATCTTGACGGTGCTCGGTGGGGCGATCGGCGCGGGCGGGCTGTACTCGCTGATCACCGCGGGCAATGAGACCGTCTTCAAGGTGCTGGGGTGGACGTTCTTCGGGATGGGGGCGTTGTTGGCGGTGGTCGGGATACCGCTGTTGATCGTCGGCATCGTGAAGTTGTCAGCGCCGCGCGATCGGCTCGGACTGACGATCAGCCAGAACGGGTCGCTCGCCGTCAGCTTCTGAGGGCCGCGTTCAAGCTTCAGTCGAGCTCGACCCCGAGCGTGGCGAAGCCGGTCAACCCCGTGAGGGGCCGCCACTCAGCCACCAGGTCCGCGCGCGCGGTGAAGCCCAGTCCTCCCGCGGCGCCCAGCCGAAGCGCGAGCTGCAACGCCCCGGACACGCCGTGCTCGAAGCCGCTGCCCACCCGCAGCCGCGGCAGGTACGCGCCCTCGAAGCGCAGCGCGTTCCCGAACGAGCCCGGCAGCTGAAGGCGCAGCGCCAATCCGGCTCGCGGATAGAGCACCGCGCTCGCGAGCTCGTCGACTCGCGCGCCCCCGCGAGCCCCGAGCGTCAGCAGCAGAAAGTGTGAGAAGCGTTGATCGCTGGCGATGACTCGCAGCAGCTCTCCACTGGCGGCGAGCTCGTGCGCGCGCGCGTCGAAGTCGTAGTCGGTGCCCAAGCCCCAGCCCCAGCCGTTGAGCCCCACGTTGCGGGTGCCCAGCAGCAGCAGGCCCGCGCGGTACACCGGTTGGGCCTTCGGCTGCAGCAGCACCGAGGCGTCGAGCACGCGCCACGCGCTGCGGGAGCCGAACCCGCGCTGCCGTTGATCGCCGAGCTGCTCCACCACCGCGGCGGCCCGAAGCCTGAGCAGCGGCGTCAACGTCTCCGAGACGCCGGCCGCCAGCTCGGCGTGCCCGTGGCCTCCCTCGGGAACGGCGCGGCGCGTGGTCTCGGCCTGGAACTCCCGGAAGGCCGCGCGCTCTTCTTCGCGCGCGCGCTCGAGCACTTCTTCAGGGAGGGCGGCGACCGCGTCGGCCACCGCCTCGAACGCCTCCCGCGCTTCCTTTTCCTTCGCGAGGGCGGCGAGCTCACCGGCGTGGGGCGGCCTGCGGGGCGCGTTGCGAAGGAGCTCGTCGAGCGCGAGGAGATCAGCGAGTTCGGCTTGCGCGCGGTGTTGCGGGCTGAGCTCTCGCTCGTAGCGGCGCTGCCGCGCGGCGACCAGCTCGTCGGTGCTGGGGCCGGTCCACCCCGGGAGCACCGCCGCCCGCGCGGCCTGGATGCGGCCTACGGTCGCTTCGTCGAGGGCGTGGCGTTCGATGCGCAGCGCGGCGAGGAGTGCGCGCGCTCGCAAAGCCTCGTCGTCAGGTGCGTTCCCGGTAAGCCCTCTCCCCGACCCTCTCCCCCGCGGGGGAGAGGGGGACAGATTGCGCGCGCGCCAGGCCACCAGCCCGCTGGGTTCGTCGGTCTCCACGCCGCTGATCAACCCCGCCAGCCCATCGAGCACCTGCGTGGGCGTCTCCCACGGCGTCAGCGTCGGCCCGGGCGCCTGCGCTCCCAGGGCGGGGGTGACCAGGAAGCGCAACATGGTGGCGCAGTTCGCCTTGAAGAAGCGGTAGTCGATGTAGCCCACCCGCTCCAGCTCCCACACCCGCTCCAGCAGGCGCTGGCGTTGATCGACCGTCAACTCGAGGGCGAAGCGGCGCAGCGAGCGCTGCTCGAGGCTCAGCGCTTCCTGCTGCACGTCGGCCAGGGTGGTGAGCGAGAACACCCCGCGGAAGCCGCCGCTGAGTCCGCGCAAGAGGTACGACGACGACGGCTCCAACGGAGAGACCAGCGCGGCCAATTGCATCACCTGCATCGCGCCCAGGTCGCCGTCGTCGTCTTCGCGCACCAGCCGCAGCAACAGGTGACCGAAGAGCGCCTGCGCGGAGGATGAAGACGGCGTCGCGAAGACCACCTCGAACTTCGGCAGGTGCTCGAGATCGGCCCACGCCTCGTAGGCCGGGCAGTCGGCGGCACCGGGCTTCCACGAGGGGTCGAGCGCGCTCAACCGCTCGTCGAGGAAGCGCGCCTTCGAGGGCTCCCGGCAGCGGAGGCGATCGTCCTTCGGCACCGCGGCTTCGTGCAGCGACTCCGCTGGCACCAGCAGCTCCTCGGCGAAGGTGGCGAGGTCCAGCGCCGGTGACTGCATGCCGCCGCGCCGGCTGTACGCCCAGGGGTAGACCAGCAGCGGGGAAGCCCCGTCCCACCCGGCGAGCGCCTTCCAACCCGCGCGCGCGCTCCAACGCAGCCGCTCGTCCCACTTGCGAATGACCGCGTGGACCACGGCGCGTCGTCGCCACAGCCGCTGCCGCTCTTCTCCGGTCAGTCGTGAGAGCCGGGTCGCCGCGCGCGCGTCGTCGTCTTCCCGGAAACCGTAGAGCTGCAGCCGCCCGGCGAGCAGCAGCGGGTGCGTGGCATCGCCGAGCCCCAGCGCAGTCGCCTCTTCACGCAGCTCGACCTCGAGCGGCAACCGCGCCGCGGGCGGCAACGCCGCGTAGCCGAGCGCCACGTCTTCCTTCAGCTCGTCGGTCCACCGGGGCGACGGCAGGAACACCACCTCACCGGCGCCCAACACCGCGAAGAGGACAGCCGTGCTGATCAACGGGCCGACAACCGCACCCGCGGCGTCGAGAGCGCTTCCACCTCGAGGAGGAACCTGCTCGCCCAGAGTTCGTCGCTGCCGTCTCCCACCAGCTTGATCAACTCGGCCCGGCGAGCGCGCAGCTGGCGCCCCAGGGTGGAGGCAGGCACGCGTTGAATGGCGGCGAGGGTGGAGATGACCGGGCCTTCCCCGAGCGCGAGATCCTCGCGCAGCTGCACGACGCGGCTGGTGAGGAACAGCTCGGTGCCCCGGCGCTGGCGGGAAGAGGACGGCGGCATCGGCGGCGGACTGAGACACTGGGTGTTCACGCACCGCTGCCCGGCCGCGCACTGGCCATCGTCTTCACAGCGGGTGACGGTCACGGGCATCGGCTCTGGCGGAGGCCGCGCCGCGCACTGGCCGTCGAGGCAGCGGTAGCCCGGCGCACACGACTCGTCGCCGGTGCAGTTGATGGCGGTGGGGCCGGCGCGGGGCTCGCTCTGCACCACCGGCGCTACGGGTTGGGTGGACGCGGTGTCCACGCAGCGGCCGTGCTCGCACCAGCCGTAGCACTCGTCGTCGCGGTCGCACTGCGAGCCCGCGGACGCGCCAGACCTGGACTGGTTTTCCTCGTCGCGGCGGCGCGAGACGCGATCGGCCCGCGAGGCGGCCGTGCTGGTCTCGCTGCTGCCGCGCAGGGTGGTCTCGCAGGAGACCTGCACGAAGACCTGCCACGCGTGGGCCTCGCAGCTCACCACCAGGGCGAGCAGCGGAGTCCAACGAGGAAGCACGGTGAGCATCAGGCCGGCCTCTGCTGTGCAGGACTGGCGCCTGGCGAAACCGCCGGGAATGAGTTCTCGAGCAGCGCGGGGAGCTGCGCAGTGCGGCCCATCTTACGTTCATCGTACCCGTCTCGATCAGTGCGCGGGGGCGAAGTCGTGCGAGGTGGAGCTGAGTGGGCCTTGAGGAGCGTGGTGCGGCACGGTCTCGTTTCCGTGCCTCAGCAGGCTGGCCCCTCGGCACGCCGTTTCTGTGCTGCAGGGCACGCAGCGATGTGATGCTGACTCCCGCCGCGCGGGGGCGGGGACACCTCTGTACCAACGTAATCGCGTGATTACGTTTTCCGTCCCGAAC
>VFKJ01000167.1 GCA_009885595.1 Myxococcales bacterium
GAACTGCGGGTACCCGGACACGTCGAGCGAGAACCGGAAGGCGCGCTGGACGCCGGCGTACGCGGTGCTCTCCGCCGCCGCGTACGAGATCGCGAAGGTGGGCCCGATGAACTTCTCCGCGAGCTGCCCGAAGGGCTGCCACACCTCGGTCTGCACGCCGAAGAAGACGGGCACGGTGAAGACATTGCGTGACGCATAGACGCCGCCCGACCAATAGGCCTCGCTGGCGCTCGCGCTGCGCTCGGCGCTCACCACCAATGACCACGGCGCCAGGGTGAGGTTGCGGTAGCCCAGCTGCAGCTGGTTCTCGAGCGCGGGCAGGCCGAGGTAGCCGTTGATCGCCCAGGTGTGCAGGCCCAGCCGATCGCGCCCCATCAGCGAGAGCGAGACGGTGCCGTTCACGCTGATGGACCCGTCGCTCGCCTGGTTGAGGCCCAAGGAGCCGCCGGGCAGCCGCAGCTGGGGCACGAAGAGGTGATCGAGCGAGGAGTACTTCTCGTCGCCGGTGATCTCGAGCGCAGGCGGCTCGTGCTTGGGGGGGATGGGGGCGGACTCCAGCGCGATCGTCTCCAGCGCGGCGCCGGGCATGGTGTCGATCGACCAGTGAATTCCGTCGCGCACCACTGCCACCACGCCGGTGTCGATCGGCGAGGGATCGATCAGGCCGTACGGCGTGTCGGTGAGGCGCTCCAGGGTGCCGGTGGTGAGGTCCAGCCGGTGTGCTTGCAGGTAGCGCCCCGCGGTGCGCGCGAAGACGAGGTGGGTGTCGTCGCTCCACTTCGCGGCGTAGTTGAAGGCGCCGTCGGTGGTGAGGTCGCGGGTGCTGCCGTCTTCCTCGCGCAGCACCAGGTTCCAGCCGTTCGGGTCGAGGCGCGAGTAGACGAGCTGCGTGTGCGCGGCGTTCCACGCGGGCGCCGAGACGGAGACGCCGGGCGGAAACTCGGCCACCACGCGGCTGTTCCCCGACTCGAGCTCCCGCTCGATGAGGCGCGACCGGCCCGCGGGGAAGTCGGCGAAGGTGAAGGTGAGGCCATCGCCCGAGACCGCGCCGCCCATGCCGCGCCCCACGTCCTGAATGACCTTGAGCACCTCGCCGGTCTGTGCGTCGATCTTCCAGAGCTGCGCGCGGGTGTCGCCGCGATCGATCAGGTCGTCGTTGAGCAGGAAGAGGAACTTCCCATCGGTGGTGAACGACAGCCCGCTCATGCTGCCGGGCCCCACGTAGACGTAGTCGCGATCGGTGCCGAGCTTCACGAGGCGCCGCTCGACGCGCACGGTGCCGTCGCGCTCGAGGATCCGCAGCAGGGGGACCTGCTCGATGCCCGACGAGACGATCGCCACCGTGCCGCTGGCGGGGTGCGCGGCGAGGCGCGCGAGCTGGCCCACGTCACCCAGCAGCGTGCGCTCCTCGGCGGGGCGCCGGCGCACCACCAGCGAGGCAGTGAGCTCCTTCGTCCACTCGTCGACGAGCGCGCCGGTCGAGAGCCCGTACACCTTGCGGAAGCGCAGGGTGGCGCCGAAGGGTGAAAAGAAGCTGCGGCCCTGCACGTCCATCAGCTCCCACAGCTTGTCTTCGCCGTACTTCGAAGCGAGCCACTCGATGAAGTGGAGGCCGGTGAGGTAGGCGCCGCTGAAGGGGTACAGCTCGCGTTGTTCGAGCGCGAGATCTCCGGGCTCCAGGCGGCCCCCGCGCATCGCCACGAACGAGTCGAAGCTGCCGCGGTACATCGGGCTGTGCGGCCGGCCCACTGCGCGCTGAATGCGGCCCTCGTAGTACTGCGCGAGGCCCTCGGTGAACCACCGCTCGAGGAAGGCCTGCGGGGGGACCACCGGGCCCAGCACCGTGTTCACCACGTTCCAGAAGCCGTGCACCTGCTCGTAGTGCGCGAAGTGGAACATCTCGTGGCAGGCGACGTCGCCGGCCTCCGCGCCCCCCAGGCCGTACCAGTGGAAGAACTCCGAGGTCTGCGAGAGCGGGTTGAGCAGCTGCAGCGGCTCGCCCAGCGACTGCCCACCCACGTAGGCGTTGTTGTAGTTGGCCGAGGTGAGGAAGAGCAGTGCGCGGCCGTAGTCGCGCTTGGTGACGTCGTGCGCGCGCAGGGCCCGCAGGCACTCGGACGCGCGGGCCGCGACGCGCCTGGCGGCGTCGGCGTACTCGGCCGGGTAGTAGAGCTCGACGTCGGCGGTCTCCAGCTTGCGCATGTCGTCCTGCGCGAAGGTGGTGGCGACCTCCTGATCGAACCGGGGCGAGAGGGTCGCGCAGCTCACCAGCAGCATCGCAAACGGAAGGCAGAGGCGGCGCATGGGTCGGGGCACCTTATCTCCGCTACGCTTACGCCCCGATGCTCAATGAGTACGAAGCGCAACGCGCTGGTTTGGCGGCGATGGGAGAGCGCCTTCACGCAGAGCTGCGCGCGATCCTCGCCCAGGCCTTCGTCCCGGTGCAGTTCGTCAGCTGGCGGCTCAAGTCACCCGCGAGCCTCAGCCACAAGCTGGCGCGCCCGGAGAAGACCTACCGTCAGCTGTGGGACGTGACCGATCTCGTCGCCCTGCGGGTGGCGACGTACTTCGAAGATCACCTGGAGCAGGTCTCGCGCCTGGTCGAGCAGCACTTCAGGGTCGACTTCATGCACTCGGCCGACAAGACGAAGCCCGCCGGCTATCGGTCGATCCACTACGTCTGCGCGGCGGGGCAGGGGCCTCACCCGGACTTCCGCTTCGAGCTGCAGCTGCGCACCGCGCTCCAGCACGCGTGGGCCGAGGTGGAGCACGACCTCGGGTACAAGGTGGACGACGCCGTACCCGAGGCGATTCGGCGGCGCTTCAGCCGGGTGGCCGGGCTGCTGGAGATCGCCGATCAGGAGTTCGTCTCGATTCGCCGCGACCTCGCGTCTTCGCGGGAGCTGGTGCGCGCCACCCTGAAGAAGGAAGGGGCGCTGCCGATCGATCTCGTCTCGCTCGACGCGCTCGTTCGGGAGCCTGAGATCGAGCGGCTCGATCGCGAGGTGGCGCGCGCGTTGTCCGCGGACTTCTCGGAGCAGCCGTTCTTCCCCGACTACCTGGTCAAGCTGCTGCGCCTCGCGGGCCTGGAGAACACCCGCGAGGTGATGGCCGCGCTCGAGCAGCAAGGGCCCGCCGTCCAGGGCGCCCTGCCGCAGTACTTCGAGTTCGCCCGTCGCTCGCTCTCGTTCGCCCCGGAGTCGGTGGCGCAGGTCCAGCGCGGCTATTCGTTGTTGTTCGTCGCCTTGCTCAGCGTGATTCGCGGGGAGGCGCTGGCGATCAGCAAAGCCGCGCGGCTGACGCGGCTCTACCTGGAGACCGACTTTCCCGGCGACGAGCGCAAGGCCCAACGCATCGCCGCCGAGTTGTTGTCCTCGCTGACCTGAACTTCCCTCTCCCCTGCGGGGGAGAGGGTCGGGGTGAGGGGCTTGGTCAGTGAGGGCCCAGCCACCGCACGTACTTCACCAGCGCCTCGACGTCCGCGGCGCTGAGGTCTGCGTAGGCGTCCATCTCCTGGCTGACGCCGTTCTTCTCCGCCTTCACGCCCTCGACGATCGCCTTCTTGATCTGAGCGTCGGTGCGGCCGGCCTGCCAGGCCTTGGTGGAGAGGTCGCTCATCAGCATCTTCTTGCCCTTGGTGGTGGCGGCCTTGCCGTCGGCGCCGTGGCACGAGCCGCACTTCGACTTCCACATGCGGCCGATCTTGGCGTCGGGCTCGGTGACCTTCACGGGCTCGGCCTTCACGGGCTCGGCCTTCACGGGCTCGGCCTTCACGGGCTC
>VFKJ01000496.1 GCA_009885595.1 Myxococcales bacterium
AGTCCGCTCAGAAGCGCACGGCCGCCGCCACCATTCCGCCCTGCGGTATCGGCGCGGCGCTCAACGAGAACTTCGGCAGCGACCCCTCGACCGCGTTGGTGTGGCTCCACTCCAGCGCGAGCACCGGCAGGAACACCGCGCTCGCCGCCACCAGCTCGACCAAGAGGATGGTGCCCGAGGTGTTGCGCAGCGGACTGAAGGTGGAGAAGCCGCCCTGCGAGAGCGCGTAGAGGGCCACGCCCGCCAACGTCGTCGCCCAGCCGATCCCCAGCCCCACCAACGCCGCGCCGAAGGTGCCCCGCCCGTCGAGCGCGCGGTGCACGCCCCAGGCGGCGGCGGCAGCGGCCAGGGTTCCCGCCGAGGCGCCCGCGAGCACCAGCACGAAGCCCAGCGCGCTGTACTGGCCGAGCGCGAAGAGCAGGGCTGACATGCCCGCCGCGCCCCCGACGGCGAGCATGGTCACCAAGGCGGTCACCGCGACCCGGCCCGCGCCCGCTCTTCCCCAGCTCGCCGCCGCGCCCAGCCGCTCCAGCTGCCGGGACCGCAGGTCGAGCGAGAACGCCGCGCCGCCCACCAGGAACGCGCCCGAGGCGACCAGCATCGGCAACAGCGCGACCGCCGTGCTCGCGTCTTGCGCGCCCGCGACGCTCAACAGCCCCAGCGCGAGGAGGATCGCCGGAGGCATCGCGAGCACCGGCGTGACCAGCCCCCCGTCACCGCCCAGCACCTCGTAGCCCAGCCACGCGCCCCCCACCGTCAGCAGCGGCGCCAGGATGCCGAGGAACCCCTGCAGGGCGGAGACGCAGGGCCCGCCGAAGCACCCCGTGTTGTCTCCCAGCGGCATCAGGGCCATCGAGGCCCCCAGCCCCACCACCCCGCCGGCGAGCGCGCCCAAAAACCGCTTCACCCGCGCGTCATCGGAGGCCTTCGGAGGCTCGGGCAGCGCGTCGAAGCTCAGCGGAGGCGAAGACGCCCGGGCCGCAGGCCTGTCCTGAGCGGAGCCGAAGGGCCCTTCGACCCCAGGCTTCAAGTCCGGCTCGTCGCTCCACCTTGGCTCGTCGGAAGGGGCGCCTGCGCCTGCAGCGAGCAGCACGCAGACGATTCCAGCGGTGATTGACACGGCGGTTCCCCTCTCCCGGCCAGCCAGAACGAGCGGCTTCGAGCCTGCCATGTTCCGGGTCACCCGCGGCAGTTTTGGGATTAAGTGAGGGCCCCATGACTTCCTCTGCCAAGTCGGCCGCCGCCCCGCTCACCTTCGAGGCCTTCTGGCGGTGGCTGCAGGACCACCGGAACTGCTTGCTGCGCGTGGGCTCGAGCGACGTGGTGTTGATGGACAACGAGCTGCTCCACTGGGACTTCTTCGAGGAAGACGACGGCACCGCGGTGGTGCAGGCGATCGTGGGCAAGTCGCTGGTGGGCGAGGCGATCATCGAGCGCGCCGACATCCTCTTCGTGCAGGCCTCGCCCGATGTCGAGCAGCCCGGCAGCCAGGCGTGGAACTTCGAGCTGATCGGCGGCAGCCGCGAAGAGAACTACCCGCTCTTCTCCTTCCTGATGACGCACGGCATGGAAGGCGCGCAGGGGCACCAGCAGCTCAAGCACTGACGTGGCCTGCCCCCACTCGCAGTCTGACGACTGCTCGCTGTGCGCCTCCACCCTCGATGGGGACAGCCTCAGCGCGGTCACCCGCGTGCGCGGGGAAAACGCCGGCCCCGAGGGCGCGCTGGCCGCGGGCACGCAGATCGGCCGCTACCTCGTGCTCGAGCCCCTGGGGCAGGGCGGCATGGGCGTGCTCTACACCGCGCACGATCCGCAGCTGCAGCGCCTGGTCGCCATCAAGGTGCTGCGCTCGCGCGCCGACAAGGACGTCTCTCACACCTCGGGCCAGCAGCGGCTCTTGCGCGAGGCGCAGGCGATGGCGCAGCTGTCGCACCCCAACGTGGTGCCCGTCTACGACTCGGGGCCCTTCGGCGAGGGCGTCTTCATCGCGATGGAGCTGGTGCGCGGCTCCACCCTGGACCACTGGGTCAAGCTCAAGCCGCGCCGCTGGGAAGAGATCCTCTCGGTCTTCGTGCAGGCCGGCCGCGGGCTCGAGGCCGCCCACGCCGCGGGCTTGATTCACCGCGACTTCAAACCGACCAACGTGCTGGTCGGTGAAGAGGGCCGCCCGCGGGTGATGGACTTCGGGCTGGCGCGGGCCACGCGACCCATCTCCCTGCCGGCGGAGCTGCCCGAGGAGACGCCGGAGGAGCTCATCCGCTCGGGGCCCATCACCCTCGAGGCCCCGCTCACCCAGGCGGGCTCGATGATGGGCAGCCCCGGCTACATGGCGCACGAGCAGTACATCGGCGCGCCCACCTCGGCCGCCACTGATCAATTCTCCTTCTGCGTGGCGCTCTACGAGGCGCTGTACGGCGCGCGGCCCTTCGTGGCCAAGACGCTGCCCGAGCTGGAGCGCGTCACCGCCCGCGGCGAGGTGCCGCCTCCACCGAGGGGGAGCAACGTGCCGGGGTGGATTCACCGCATCCTGAGCAAGGGCCTCGCGCCCGAGCCCGCGCAGCGCCACCCCTCGATGACGGGGCTGCTCTCGCTGCTCTCGCACGACCCGGCCCAGGCGCGG
>VFKJ01000191.1 GCA_009885595.1 Myxococcales bacterium
CGCCGCCGCCGGTGCTGCCCCCGCCCGTGCCGCCGCCCGTCGTGCCGCCGCCACCGCCGCTGCCGCCCGCGGTGCCCGCGGCGCAAGCGCCGGCGATGCAGACGTTGGTGGGCGCCGTGCAGGTGGTGCAGGTCTCACCGAGCTTGCCGCAGGCGTTCGCGGAGGTCGCGGTGATGCACTGATTGCTGCTGTCGCAGCACCCCCCGCAGTTCGCGGGGCTGCAGGTGCTGGTGCCGCAGTTCATGAACACCAGCGCGCTGGCGAGGACGACGCCGAGAAGGAGGAGGAACTTTTTCATGGTGGGCGCCCCTACCACTTCAGTGGGACCCCGGAAAGACCCAGAGTCGTGGTGCGTGCGGTCCCCGAAGAAGGCTGCCAGACTCGGCGCATGTCACTGCGGCTCGGGCCGATGACGATTCATCCTCTGGTCGAAGGACGCCTGGCCCTCGACGGCGGCGCGATGTTCGGGGTGGTGCCCCGCACCCTCTGGGAGCGCCGCTTCCCGCCGGACGATCGAAATCGCATCTCGCTGGTGACGCGCTCGATGCTGGTGGAGGCCGGCACGCGGTTGATCCTGGTGGACCTGGGCATGGGCTCCCGCTGGGACGGCAAGCACCGGGCGATGTACGGGCTCGACCCGGGCGCGCACAGCCTCGACGCGGGGCTGGCGCTGCTGGGGCGCTCTCGCAGCGACGTCACCGACGTGGTGCTCAGCCACCTGCACTTCGACGCCGCGGGCGGCACCACCCGCGAAGAAGGCGGCGAGCTGCGGCTCTCGTTTCCCAGCGCCACCGTGCACGTGCAGCGGCGCCACTGGAAGTGGGCGCACCACCCGACAGAGAAGGACGCAGGCAGCTTCCGCCACGAGGACTTCGCGCTGCTGGAGCGCAGCGGCCTGCTGCACCTGCTGGAAGGCGCCACCGAGCTCTACCCGGGGGTGAACCTGTTCGTGAGCGAGGGCCACTCGGTGGGCATGCAGCTGGTGCGGCTCGAGGCCGAGGAGCAGACGCTGGTGTACTGCGCCGATCTCATCCCGACCACCGCGCACCTGCACGCGCCGTGGATCAGCGCGTTCGATCTCTACCCGCTGACCGCGATCGAGGAGAAGCGGCAGCTGCTCGCCCAGGCAGTGGAAGAGGGCTGGAGGCTCTTCTTCGCCCGCGATCCCGACGTGGCCATCTGCACGGTGAAGGACGATGGCAGTGGACAGGTGGTCGTCGATCAGGTTTTGGCTACGGCGTGACCACCGCCACCACCCCCACCGTCAAGATCACCAGGAAGGGCGTCGATCGCTGGAAGGCGGGGCACCCGTGGATCTACGCGGCTGACCTCGAGCCCGTGCCCGCCTCGCTCACCGGTGGAGAAGTGGTGCGGGTGGAAGATTCGCGCGGCTGGTTCCTGGGCCTCGCCTTCTATTCGCGCGAGTCGAAGATCAGCCTGCGCTGGCTCTCATGGGACGACGTGGCGATCGATCGCGAGTTCTTCAAGGCGCGGCTGCTGGCGGCCGATGCGCTGCGCCAGCGCGCCTGCCCCGACGAGACCGCGTACCGGGTGGTGCACGGCGAGGCCGATCTGCTGCCGGGCCTGGTGGTGGACAGGTTCGGTGATTTCCTCTCGGTGCAGTTCCTCCACAAGGCGACCGAGCAGCGCAAGGACCTGATCGCCGATCTCCTCACCGAGCAGTTCGGCTGCAAGGCGATCGTCAACCGCAGCGATTCCAACGTGCGGCGGCTGGAAGGGCTCGAGCCGGAGAAGGGCCTGCTGCGCGGCGAGCTGCCCAGCGCGGTGACCTACCGCGAAGGGCACGTGACGCTCGAGGTCGACCTGCTCACCGGGCAGAAGACCGGCGCCTTCCTCGATCAACGCGACAACCACGTGATGGCCGGCGAGTGGGCGTTCGGCGACGCGCTGGACTGCTTCAGCTACGTGGGCGGGTTCGCGCTGCAGCTGGCGCTCAAGGCGAAGCAAGTGACCGCGGTGGAGATCTCCGAGACCGCGTGCGCGCAGATCACCGCCAACGCGAAGCGCAACGAGCTGACCAACGTGAACGTGGTGGCGGCCAACGCCTTCGACTTCCTCCGCGACACCCTCGACGAGGGGAAGAAGTTCGACACCATCGTGCTCGACCCGCCCTCGTTCGCGAAGAACAAGGGCGCGCTGGAGGCGGCGATTCGCGGGTACAAGGAGATCAACCTGCGGGCCATGCAGCTGCTGCGGCCGGGCGGGATCCTGATCACCGCGAGCTGCACCTACCACGTGGCGGAAGATCGCTTCGAGGAGATGCTCGACTCCGCGGCGGCCGACGCCAAGCGCCGGGTGCAGATCGTGGAGAAGCGCGGCGCCGGCAAGGATCACCCGGTGCTGTTGAGCCTGCGCGAGACGCGCTACCTCAAGTGCTTCGTGCTGCGCGTGCTCTGACGCTCGGGCTGATCGAAACAAGGACGTGTCGGTTCCCGGTCATCCCGAGCGGAGTCGAGGGATCTACTTCGCTCGAACGGGCGCCGACTTACGAGCCAGCCCTCGACTTCGGGCCGATCGGGCTCCGGGTCCCTATTGCCGACAGCGAGGGCCGGGTTTCAGTGCACGGGCGGAGGAAGCGAAGAGCTCCTTCGCAGCGCCAGGAAGAGCGCGAGCAGCAGCAGGTACGCCACCGGCACCGCGACCAGCACGCCCACGCCGCAGGCGAGTGCGCCCAGGAACACCAGCACGCCCGCGATGAAGGAATAGCCCAGCGTGCGCAGCCGCTGACCGTTGCCCAGGTCCCAGGCGCGC
>VFKJ01000509.1 GCA_009885595.1 Myxococcales bacterium
ACCTGGACAACGCCGCGCAGCTCGCGCAGTGGGTGGAGGAGCTCGCAGAGGGTGGCGCGCAGCACATCGCCGTGGTGGCGCACAGCATGGGAGACTTCAGCTCGCGCTACTCCCTGCAGCGCCTGGGGGGCACCGCCTCGGTGGACGTCTTCGTCACCCTGGGCACCATGCATCACGGGTTGCTCAGCCCGTGCCTCTCGCCGGTGGCGGTGCCCGTCTGGCAGGAGCTCTGCCTCGCCGGCACCTTCCTCGCCGATCTCAACGCCACGCCCGCGACGCCGGGGCCGACGCGGTGGGTGTCCATCTTCAGCAGCGGCGATCTGATCGTCAGCACCGGCAGCTCGCGGCTCTCCGGCGCGCAGAACATCGAGTTCGAGGGCATCGGCCACGACGGAGCCAGGGGCTTCCAGCGTTCGGAGAAGGTGTACCAGCGCCTCAAAGACGCGCTCTGAGCACGCCTCCTGTCTCTACGCGACCGGAGACAGACGCCCGGCCCTGCTAGAACGGCGGCACCATGCTCGAGCTCTTCGCGGTGGTAGTGCTCTCCCAGGCGCCGATCACGCTGCAGGCGCTCGTCCCCACCTCGGGCGCGAACGCCGAGGCGCTGCTCGACGGCAAGTCGGACACCGGCTGGACGCCCGAAGGAGACGCCGAAGGAGAGGGCGTGCTCTTTCGCTTCGAAGCCGGGGTCACGCTCAAGAAGGTGCTGGTGGAGAGCTGTTCCGGCAAGCGCACCGCCCTCACCCCCTTCGTCAACGGAGGCGAGTTCGGCGCCGTCACCGTGCAGGGCAAGAAGACGCCGGTCGTCACTCTCGGCTCGAGCAAGGTGCGCTCGGTGTTCTTGCGCCTCGACGAAATCGGCGCGGGGGCGTGCCTCGCGGAGGTCAGCTTCGAGACCGACAAGGCGCTCCCCGTGCGCGCGCCTCGCAGCCTGCCCGCGACCGCGAAGGCGTCGTCGGTGCTCGCCCCCGCGGACGCCTACCACCCGGGCTATCTCTTCGACGGCCGCCTCGACTTCGGCTGGGTCGAGGGCGTGAAGGGCCCGGGGCTGGGCGAGTCGATGACCCTCACCTTCGCCGCGCCCGTCAGCCTCACCGGCCTCGAGCTGTGGAACGGGTACCAACGCTCCGAGGATCACTTCAAGAAGAACGCCCGCGTGAAGAAGCTCGCCGTCACCGTGGACGGCGCAGAGCCCCTCGAGCTGAGCGTGAAGGACGCCCAGGGCAGCCAGAAGCTGCTGTTCCCCAAAGCCGCGACCACCAGGTCCCTCACCCTCACCATCAAGGAAGCCTTCCCCGGCACGAAGTACGACGACCTCGTGCTCTCCGAGCTGCGGGTGTGGGACGCCGAGGGCCCCCGCACGATCGTCACCACCGACCTGGCGGAGCGCGCCGCCGCGCTCAAGGCCGAGCTCGCCGCCGCGCCGCTCAAGACCTTCGTGGACAAGACGCTGCGCTCTGCCTGCAAGGTCGAGGGCTACGAGCTCGAGGCGAAGTTCCGCACCAACCACAGCTTCGTCGTCTACCGGACCGCCGACGACGAGACCGGCGCGGTGAAGGAAGTGCTCGATGGCACCTGGATCCTCAAGGACGACAAGACCGTCGAGCTCTTCGGCCGCAGCCACAAGAACGTGTCGAGCAACGACCCCTACGCGAGCGCCGCCGGCAAGGAGGCCACCTTCATCATCGGCGGCCCGCTCAAGGTCACGCGCGTGAGCGATCTGAAGAAGGCCGACTACGAGGCGCTGCTCGCGAAGTTCACCCAGGGCCCGCTCAAGTGGTCCTTCGACTGCGCCGAGGTGAAGGACTCCGACGCGCTCGCGAAGGCCGGCGCCTTCGTCGTCGAAGGCCGCGCGGTCACCGCGATCCTCAGGCCCTGAGCGGGCGAACTAGGCCGCCTGCTGGCCCGAGTGCTCAGCGGCCTGGGCAGCGGCCAGCGCGTTGGCCGGGTTGAACAGCGCCGGGCGATCGTGGTGCATCTTGTGGGCGTAGATGCCCGCGAAGAGCTTGTTGGCGAAGCGGTAGTACGGGCTGGTCAGGTTCACCGGCCGCATGTCCTCGATGGACTTCGCGCTCTCGCCGTTGTGCGTGGTCCAGTTGAAGTGGATGACGAACAGGCCCGCGAGCAGGTTGCAGGGCAGGAACACCAGCACGAAGAACGCCGGGCCCAGCAGCCAGAACCACGAGGCGAGCAGCACCACGTTGGTGCCGTAGCTCATCCAGGCGCGACGGCGCTCGCGGGCGTGGTTCTCCGGCGTGTCACCCCACACGTCGTAGTACTGCTGGAAGAGCTGCTTCTCGACGTGGAAGACGGTGTTGAAGACCGTCTTCCAGAACGAGGGGAAGTTGGGGTGCGGGTCCTTCTCCCGGTCGTCGGAGTACTTGTGGTGCCGCATGTGGACGATGTCCCACGAGGCGAAGCGGACGATCACCATCAGGCCCAGCAGCTCACCGACGACGCGGTTGATCGCCCTGGGCAGGCTCCCGTGGGTGGCGTTGTGAATCAGCAGGTGCGCCCAGATGAGCCCGAACAGCACCGCCGGAAACGCGGCGGCGAACCACCACGACGGCCCGGCGAAGAGCGGGGTGAAGTTCGTGAAGGAGAAGGCCGACAGCACGGCCGCGCAGATCAGGAACCAGAACCCGTCGTACATCAGGTAAAAACGGGGGTTCTTTCTGAACTGACTGATGGGATGCGCGGTCAACACCATGAAGCCCTCGGGGGAATCTGCGTTTGCGAAAAGCGCTGCCTTCTACGCGTAAACTCCTCATTGAGTCCATGGACGGGGCCGGTGACCTTGACCTTGGATCAAGCGGGACGCGCCAGAGGTGGGGGCGCTGGCAGCCCTAAAGCTGGGTGGTGTAAGTACGGCGCTCCGTGAGACTCAAGCACCCCGCCGATTGGCGACAGCTCTTCATCGTGACTGTCTATCTGTCGTTGCTGGTCTCGATGGTGCTGGTGCCCTGGTGCCGCAACCTCGTCTTCCTCGGCGCGGCCTGCATGTTCAGCTTCTACGTGCAGACGGTGACCCACAACGTGCTTCACGGGGCGCTGTTCGAGAGCAAGGCGCTCAACCGGGGGTTCCGCTTCGTCTTGAGCTTCTGCGGCCTGTTCCCGGTCTCCAGCGTCATTCCCTCGCACAACCTGGTGCACCACCACTTCGACGACGACGGCCAGCCTGACTGGGCCTCTCCCACGCACGCGCGCTTCTCGTGGAACCTGCTCAACCTGCTGCACTTCCCCAACCTCATCGGGCCGATCACCTTCGCGGGGATCAACCGCTGGGCCTCGGTGAAGGGGCGGGCGGACTACCGGCGCCAGTCCGCGCAGGAATCGCTCTTCGCGTTCGGGCTCACCGGCCTGCTCCTGGCCTACGACTTCTGGACCGTCTTGTTCTTCGTGATGGTGCCGCAGCTGTGGGGGGCGCGCTGGTTCCTGCGGGTCAATCTCATCCAGCACGATGGCTGTGACATCAACGCCGAGGTCGATCACTCGCGGAACTTCGGCGGCAGGCTGATCAACTGGCTGTCGGTGAATGCGGGGTACCACACCGCGCACCACAACCGCGCCGGCCTGCACTGGACCGAGCTGCCCGCAAGTCACCAGAAGCACATCGCGCCCACCCTGAAGCCCGAGCTGATGCAGAAGAGCCTGCTCTGGTACCTCGCGAAGACCTACGTGCTGCGGCTCTCGCGGCCCGCCGGGGTGCAGGCCACCCTGGTGCAGGCCCCCGAAGCAGCGCGGGCGGAAGTGGCGAGCGAGCCATGCTGAGCCACGAGCTGATGGGAATGGCGCTGCTGGCGCTGGCGTGGATCACCGCGATCATGATCGCCCTCGACGCGTTGATCGACGCGCGCGCGATGCTGCGGCGGCTGGGCGAGTGGAAGAGCACGCTGCTGCAGGGCACCGTGGTGGCGGGCGAGCTGGCGGTTCACGAGGTCGAGCAGCGGGTCAAGCAGCTCGACGGTGACGAGCCGGGCCTGGTGTTCTTCGATCGCAAGCACCTGAGCACGGTGGCCGGCGGCGCGGTGAGCGTCGGCAGCGAGCAGCTCGAGGTGACCGGCGCGAAGGACGCGGAGGTGTGGATCGACGCTGACACCCGCGCGGCCGCTGCGGCCTGCAGCTCGCAGGCGGCGTACGACGGCCTGAGCACCGGCGCGCAGGGGGCCGGTGGGGCGCTGCGCACGGTGCGCACCTCGCTCAAGGCGGGCGCGCAGGTGTGGCTGGCGGGCCCGAAGAACGGCGCGAAGCTCGAGGCGAAGGTGATCGCCAACTTCGATCCGCGCGCGTGGGCCAGGGGCCGGCTGCTGAGCATCGCAGGCGTCATCGCGCTCGACCTGGCGTGGGTCAGCGCCGGGACGGTGGTGGCGCTGTGGCCGCCGGTGTTCGGGGTGGTGAGCATCGTGGGTGCGCTGGTGCTGCTGGGTCACTTCCTGGGCATGACGGCGCTCGCGATGACCTTCCGCGAGAAGTCGCGCACGCCGGCGGTCGCGTTCGTTCGCGGCGCCTGGCACCGCAACACCGCCGACGCCACCGCGATGGCGCCCGAGCGCGGCTGATGAAGAAGCGCGACTGTCCCGACTGCCGCACCCGCCTCCAACCCTTCTGGGTCCCCGCGCGGCGCCTGGGAGACGAGGTGGAGCTCGATCGCTGCTCCGACTGCGGCGGCGTGTGGTTCGACGCGGGCGAGCTGTCCGACGCGAGCGGCAAGAGCGTGAAGGCGACGAGCAAGACGACCGACCGCCGCTGCCCCGCCTGCGGAGCTTCCCTGCTGCAGGCGACGCTCGCCGACGGCCCCGACGTGGAGACCTGCCCGAGCTGTCGCGGCACCTTCCTCGAGGCGCGCGATCTCGATGCGCTGGCGAAGAAGGCCCCCTCGTCCCGGCGCCCGCCCAACGGCACCGGCTTCATCTGCGACGGCTGCGGCGCGCGCAGACCCTTCAGCGAGGGTCAGGCCACCCTCGCCGGCCTGGAGTGCGCGGACTGCATGAAGGACCGCAGCGGCCCGCCTCCCGAGGCCCAGGAGGCGTCGCGTTCCACCTTCGGCAAGTTCCTGGGCTGGCTGCGCGGCGAGTGAAGCTCGAGCCCGGGTTCTCCACACCGCAGGGCCGCCCGCAAATGAAAACGCCGACGCGGCTCGTGGCTGCGTCGGCGTTGAGCTGAACGAGACGGGCGCTTCAGTAGCCCGAGTTTTCCTTGGCGAAGTCGGTCAGCTTCTTCTTCTCGAGCTTGCCCTGCGACTTGCTGGTGCGCT
>VFKJ01000400.1 GCA_009885595.1 Myxococcales bacterium
AGCGCGCTCCTCCAGTGGCCACTTCTCGGCGCCGAGTGCCAGGGTGCCGTTGGCGAGCTGGGCGAGGTCGCAGCCGTCGTCTGGGCACTGGTCGCGTCGAGCCCCGAGCTCGAGCCGAACCCCTCGCGACGGAGGCCTGATCGCGTCGAACGGCGGCGGCAGGTCTGAGACCGGCTTCGTGGTGGGCGCGGTGAACAGGGTCACGCTCCGCGCGCCTTCGTTCCAGAGGGTCTCGAGCGCCGCGGCCAGGGTCTCGCCTGCGAGGTCCTTGCTCAGGCTCAGCCCGAAGGTGCCGCTGTCATCGCCCGCGTAGCTGTGGAGATCGCGCCACTGCCCATACGCGGTGCGGACGCGCGCCTGCGTGTCCTCGGGCGACTCTTCCCCGATGAGCAGTCCTGCACCGCCCAGCGGCGGCGCATCGAAGACCAGCAGCGCGGGCTCGAAGGCATCGCCCACGCTCACCTCCTTGAAGTTCGCGGGCACGCGGGGCCGGGTGCCGAGGCCGAGGAGCGAGAGGCCCAGCAGCGCTGACGCACCGAAGGCGATCCGCCCAGCCACCGGGGCGCGAAGGACGCCGGCGCCGACGAGGACAGCGATCAGCGCGGCGAGGACCGAAGCACTCCAGGCGCGTTGAAGGGTGGCCAGCTCCAGCACCATCGGGCGCACGAGCTCCTGCATCCAGGAGCCGCTGTGGGCGATGGCCTTGCACGCGTCGGCCAGCTCGCGGATCGCGCCTGCGCCGATGAAGCACACGGCGGCGAAGGAGAGCGCGACGAGCGCTCCCGCCAACAGCGCCTGACGCCGCGCCGGCTCTTTTGCTCGGGCGATCCATCCCACCAGCAGGCCCAGCCCGATGGCGATGGCGAGCCCTCCGCTCATGGCGGCGCCGAACATCGAGGCGTGCATCGCCTCACCCGCCGAGCCGAAGAGGATCATGACCCGGTCATCCGGGCTCGCGTGCGCGACGGCCGCGACGGCGCCGTCCATGCCCCACTTCGCGCCCGCCGCGCCGGCCAGCGAGGGGAGCGCACTCAGGAACGGAAGCGCGGCGGCGACGCCTGTCGAGGCGCGAGTCGCCGCGGTGATCAACACGGCGATGATCAGGGTGGCGAGCATCGCCGCGGCGAGCGCGAGGTACATCGGAGAGCCGCCCTCCGCCCAGGCGGACGAGACGGCGCCGCCGTACCCGGCGTCCTCGAGGCCGGCGTCGCCCCACCGGGCGAGCATGACGAACGCGGCCGCGCCCAAGGGGACGCCCACGAAGGCGGCGGCACCGGCGAGCAGCGCCAGGGCCCAGGACGGCGGCGAAAGGGTAGGGGGCGCGGTCGTTGTCATGGCGCGTGGGTGTCTGGCCCATGACTCCGGGCATGTCGAGCGCCGTGGTCTCTCCTGGGTACTCAGTCTGGTGCCGGCGCTGGGCAGGCAGTGAGCCCCTCACCCCGCCTCGCAGGTGTTGAAGTACGGCCCTCGACTTCGCTCGGGCTGAACGGATTCGACCGGTTCCGTTCACGCCGAGCGGAGTCGAGGCGCCCTGTTAGCGATGTTTTCGGATTCGCCAGATCTCCCCAGCGATGCGCGTCTGGGTCCCCTGCGCGATGTAATAGACGTACACCTCGTCGATGCTCAGCGCCCACGCCAGCGAGATGCCCTGCACCATCACCGCCGCCTCAGAGCCATCGAGCTTCGCCTGCCACAGCTCTCCATCGGCGCCGTTGGCCGAGAGGCCGCTGTTGAGCCAGTACAGCTTGCTCTCGTCGCAGGTGATCTGAAACGGCGCCTTCTGGTTGCCGACGATGGCCACGCCGCTGCCCGCGTCGAGCGCGCCGCGCATCACGGTGTTGTCGCGGTAGTTGACCCAGTACAGCGCGTCTCCGCAGGCCACCACGGAGAGCGGGGTGCGCTGGCCCGAGGCGATGGTCACCGGCGTCCCGCCCGCCATCGGCACCGCGAGCACCGCGCCGGCATCGACGCTCAGCCCCGCCTCGGCCCACACGAAGTGACCCGGCGCGACGGCCACGCTGGTGGGCGCCGCGCGCATCGAGACGATCGCCGCGGGCGCGCCCGTCGCCATCAGGCCCTTGTGCAGCACCTGGCCATCCAGCGCCGCGGCTGAGGTGCCGTAGTTCACCCACAACAACTCGCCGTTCGCGGCGATCGGCTCGGTCGCCGCCGGCTGGTTGCTGGCGACGAGGCGCTCGGCGTTGGTGATGACCGACTGGCACACCACGTCGCGGGCGTTCGCGTAGTTCTCCGTCCAGCACAGCTCGTCGCCGGCCTTGGTGAGGCTGTCGACGCGGAAGCGGCCGGACCCCTTCGTGTTGAGATCGACCGCGCAGCCCGCGTCGCGCTGCAGGCACACCGTGTTCTTCGGCTGGCGCATCAGCTGCCCGTCGAGGCCGTTGGTGGCGAGGCCGTACTCGAGCCAGTACACGCTCGTCGCATCGACCGCGAGGTCCCACGGGTCGATCAGCTGCGCGGTGATCAACTCCGGCCGGCAGAACCCGCCGTCGCACGGACCCGCATCGACGCCGCTGCCTGCATCGACGCCGGCGTCGAGCGGCTCTGCGCCCGCGTCAGGTAGGCCTGCGTCCCTCGCTGGCGGCGTGAGCGCGCCACACCCCGTGAGCACCATGACGATGAGCAACGCGTTCCGCATGCGCGCAGCGTAGACCGCGCAAGGGGTGGGAATCACATCCGATGAGCCGTGCCATGCGCCTCGAGTCACCTGGGTTCCCAAGGAGCAGCCCATGCCTCGACTCGCCCTCGTCACCTTCCTCGTCTTCCTCTCCACCCCGGCCTTCGCGCAGAGCAACGACAACCCGGAGTGCCTGGGCAGCTCGTGCGGCAAGCCGACGGAGGAAGGCGGCGGGTGTGGCTGCGGCTGCGGCTGTGGCTGCTCGGTCTGGGTCGCGTACACCGATGACGGCAAGACGCTCGCGTATACCGACGACGCGGACGGTGACGGCAAGGCCGACGACTCCGACAATTGCCCGTTCGCGTCCAACCGCGATCAGCTCGACGACGATGGCGATGGGGTGGGTAACAGCTGCGACAACTGCGCGGCCTCGAGCAACTTCTCCCAGCTGGACGCCGACGGGGACGCGCAGGGTGACGGCTGCGATCTCGACATCGACGGAGACACCGTGCTCAACGCCGCCGACAACTGCCCCTCGATTCCCAACCGCGATCAGCTCGACACCAACGGCAACACCAGGGGCAACGTCTGCGACGCCGACGACGACGGCGACGGCATCCTCGACACGCTGGACACCTGCCCGCTCCTGCCGAACCCGGGCAACGCGCCCCTGTCGGATCCCCGCTGCAACGCGGACGTCGACGGCGACAATGTCTCCGACAGCTTCGACAACTGCGTGGGCGCGGTGAACTCGACGCAGCTCGACACCGACCTCGACGGCCAGGGTGACGTGTGCGACCTCGACCAGGACGACGACGGCGTGCTCAACGCCAACGACAACTGCGCCCTGGTGCGCAACCGCGGGCAGCTCGACGACGACGGCGACTCGCTGGGCGACGGCTGCGACGCCCGCTACTGCGTGGTGGTCGACCCGACGCACAAGGAAGACTGCCTCGATCCCAACGGGCCCTTCAACGTGCACGCGGGTGGCCAGGTGATGCTGCGCGCCGGGGAGAAGTTCCGGCTTCCCCTGTTCGCCAACCGCAACGGCGCGGCCATCGAGTACGGGTGGACGGTGAGGTCGCGGCCCTCGGGGAGCAAGGCCTCGATCGAGAACCCGGAAGGCACGGTCACCATGTCTCGCCACTGGGAATACGCGTACCAGGACGGCGCGGTGCCCACGTTCACCGCCGACGTCGACGGCACCTACGACCTCCAGCTGCAGGCGCACCTGGTGTTCGCCGACCGCGGCTACCCGGAGAATCGCGACGCCACCTCGTCGCTGATGCTCAACGCCGCGCCCGACGGCAAGCCGATGGCGTGCAGCGCGATTCCGTTCGACGCGTCGCTGGCGGCGTTGGGCCTGGGGCTGCTGGCCCTCGCGCGCCGGCGGGCCAGAGCGAGCGCAGGTGCTTCACGTACTCCCGAAGCCTAAGACTTCGGAGGCCTGGGGGTGTCGCTCATGACGGCGCCGAGCACCTTGTCCACCCCTTTGCGCAGCTGCGCCTCGGCGGAGCGCAGGTTGTCGAGCAGGTCGATGCGCGTCTCGAACCGCGAGCGAATCGGCACCTCGAACAGCGGCAGCCGCACCACGCACTCGTCCTTGAGCCGCACGGGCAGCGCCTCTGACTTCACCCGGATCTTCCCCTTGATGGGCAGCACCAGGTCGAGCGGAATGGTGGCGCGCATCGGAATCTTGAGGGCGCCGATGCCGAACACCGACGTCTCCACCACGGTGTCGAGCGGCAGGTCGACCCTGATGGGCACCAGGGTCTCGATGTCGATGAACTCGTCGACGGAGATCCGGGTGTCGAGCTCGATGGGAATGCGCAGGGGCGACTCGACCTGCACCGGCACGCGCGCGTCGACGTCGACCGCGATGGGGAGCTGGCGGTTGAGCAACAGCGACTCCATCACCGAGCGGATCTTCTGGGCCTCCAGGCCGGTCGAGCGCGCCTTGAGCCACGCGGAGATGGCGACGATCGGCAGCCCCCACAGCAGCAGCACCGGCAGCAGCACCCACCAGCGCCAGTCGACGGCCTCGAGCGCGTGCAGCGCCTCTTGCACGCGCCCAGCACCGATCACCCAGGGCCCCGACACGAACATCGCCAACATCACCAGCGGCCCGAGCACGATGTGGACGATGCCGCCGATGCGAAGGACTTGCCCCAGTCGATTCATGCGCCGACCTCAGCGCAGGTCGTAGCTGGTGACCACCGGGGAAAGAGGCGAGGGTAAGCCCTCCTTTCTCGGGTTCAGTCACCGCCTCGCGCGACGGCGGTAACGTCTCGCACTTCCTGCGCGGGCGAACGCACGCACGAGGCCGCAACTACAGTTGGGCGCGGCCAATGCAGCGGCTCCCTAGAAAGGGAGGCGACGTGGAGCGACTTCATCTGTTCGGAGTGCTGATTCTGGTCGGAACGGCGTGCGAGGTTTCGAATCCGCCTGGGGTGGTGGGTGATGCGGGCGCCGATCACGAGGTGACCGACGCGGGCCTTCCCCCAGACGGGGGCCTTCGCCCAGACGGGGGCCCATTCCAGATCACGGATCCCCGCGATGCGGGGCCCATCATCACCGATCATGGGCTCCCCTGGACCTGGGCTGCGGTGGCGCAGGTCCTCTCCCTCCCGCCTTCCGGGGGTGGCGTCACGGGGCGCTGGAACCCGGTG
>VFKJ01000718.1 GCA_009885595.1 Myxococcales bacterium
CCGATCGGGCCCGCGGCGTCCCAGGGCGCGCCGGCGCGGACGCGCTCGCGCACGCGCTCGGCGACCGCGCGGGCCGCCTGCTCCCCGGAGCCGGAGCCGGCACCATCACCCGCCTCGAGAGTTTCCTGGGCGAGCTCCCCCCCGGAGTGCTCTTTGGCTACCGCAAGCTCCTCCTCAGCCTCGACGCCCAGTCGCTCCTGCAGACGCGCACCCGCTTCTCCAAGCTCCCCTTCGGCCGCCGGGTCGAGGTGCTCGAGGCGATGGAGAACGGAGAAGCGACGCGGCTGCTGCTGCGCGGCCTGCTGGCGCCGCTCAAGGTCGCGCACTTCGATGATCCCGCGGTCTACGCCGCGCTCGGCTGCCGCTTCGGCGTCGACCCGGTGCTGGTGAAGGAACGCGCGCGCTGGCAGGAGCAGGTGGTCGACGCTTCCACCCTCTCTGAAGGCGAGACGCTGGACTGCGACGTGGTGGTGGTCGGCACCGGCGCCGGCGGTGCCCCGATGGCGAAGGCGCTGGCTGAGCGAGGCCACGCGGTGCTGCTGATCGAAGAAGGCCCGCTCTTCACCCGCAAGGACTTCACCGGCCGCCCCGCGCAGATGATGAAGCAGATGTACCGGCAGGGCGGCGCCACGGTGGCGTTCGGCAACACCGCCATTCCCGTGCCGATCGGCCGCGGCGTGGGCGGCACCACGCTGATCAACTCCGGCACCTGCTTCCGCTTGCCCTCCGAGGTGCTCGCGGCCTGGCGCGGCGCGGGGCTCGACGCCTTCACCGAAGACGCGCTCGCGCCCCACTACGAGGAGGTCGAAGAGGTGCTCGGGGTGGCGCCCTCGACCGCCGCCGCCCTCGGAGCCCCCGCGAAGATCATCGCGCGCGGCTGCGACGCGCTGGGCTACTCGCACCATCCCCTGCTGCGAAACGCGCCCGGCTGCGACGGCCAGGGGCTCTGCTGCTTCGGCTGCCCCACCGACGCCAAGCGAAGCACCAACGTCTCGTACGTCCCGCTCGCCCTCGAGCGCGGCGCGCAGTTGATCACCGGCCTGCGCATCGAGAAGGTGCTCACGAAGCGTGACGCCGCGGTCGGCGTGAGCGGCGTCACCACCGAGGGCGGCCGGAAGGTGACGGTGCGCGCGAAGGTGGTGGTGCTCTCGTGTGGAACGCTCAACACCCCGCCGCTGCTCGAGCGCAGCGGGTTGTGCGGCACCTCGGGGCAGCTGGGGAAGAACCTGTCCATTCACCCCGCCTCGGGCTCGCTGGGCGTGTTCGACGAAGAGGTGCACGCCGCGCGCACCGTGCCGCAGGGCTACGCCATCGACGAGTTCAAGCACGAGGGCCTGTACTTCGAGGGCGCGCAGGTGCCGCTCGACCTCACCGCGGCGTCGATCAGCGGCTCGGGCCCTTCGTTCGTCTCGCTGATGGAGCGCTTCAACCACAGCTTCATGTTCGGCTTCATGGTGAAGGACTCGTCACGCGGCAGCCTGGTGAGCCGGCGCGAGGGCGAGCCGCTGATGCGCTACAGCGTGAACGAGGCCGATCGCGCGCTGCTGCAGCGGGGCTTCTCGATCCTCGCGCGGGTGTACTTCGCGGCGGGCGCGAAGGAGGTGCGGATGCCGGTGCTCGGCTTCGATCGCCTGCGCAGCCTCGACGACGTGCGAAAGTTCGAGCGCGCGACCGTGCCGGCGCGGCACATGGATCTCACCGCCTACCACCCGCTGGGCACCGCGCGCATGGGCGTGGCGCCGCTCGACTCGGTGGTGGACGAGACGCACGAGGCGCACGACGTGCACAACCTCTTCATCAGCGACGGCTCGGCGGTGCCGTCCTCGCTCGGGGTCAACCCGCAGCTCACCTTGATGGCGATGTCCCTGCGCGCGTCGGCCTACGTGCACCGTCGGCTCGAGCGGCTGCAGCGCAGCTGACCGTCCGCTTTGTCGGACATCGTGCATGACAAGTCGGACATTCGATGACGAAGATGTCCGACATGACTGACAAGAAGCGCCTCCTCAGCGACCTTGGCGCCAACTTCCGTGCCCTCCGTGAGGAGCTGAAGTGGACGCAGCAGCGACTTTCCGCGCGGGCGCGCGTCAGCCGCGACACCATTCATCGCCTCGAACGTGGAGAAGTCGTGGACGCGTCGTCCCTCACGCGCCTCCTCGACGCGATGGGACAGCGAATCGCGTTCGAGAAGAAGCCGGCGCTGCGCGCGGCCGACATGCGCCGACTCTTCCCGGAAGTCCACGAGGACGAGCTTTGAGACTTCCGCGCTCTCAGCTGAACAGCCGACGCCGCCGCAGTCGCATCAGCCGTTGACGTGGGGGGCGCACTTAGGAAATACCGGCCTATGCGCCAGCGAAAAACCAAGTTCATCTTCACCACCGGCGGCGTCGTCAGCTCCCTCGGCAAGGGTATGGCTTCTGCCTCGATGGGCGCGCTGCTGGAGAACCGCGGCCTCGACATCACCCTGGTGAAGCTCGACCCGTACATCAACGTGGATCCGGGAACGATGAGCCCCACCCAGCACGGGGAGGTGTACGTCACCGACGACGGCGCGGAGACCGATCTCGACCTCGGCCACTACGAGCGCTTCACCAGCTCGCACATGTCGCGGCTCAACAACTTCACCACAGGCCGCGTGTA
>VFKJ01000297.1 GCA_009885595.1 Myxococcales bacterium
ACGCCCGGCAGTTGGCTGAGCCGCGCAAGTTGAAGGGCACGAAGCTCAGGCCCACCGGCGAGCAGCTGCGGATCGCGGATCCGAAGCGAACGGGTGTGGCGGATCGCTACCTCGATCCGGTGCCCGGTTACGGCGGACGCTGGCTGGCGGGGATGGCGCCGGTGGGGGACACCGGCTTCGTGGTGATCGTGCAGACGCGCTACGAGGTGGTGGTCGAGCCGATCGTCAGGGCGCTGCAGCGGGTGGCGCTGCCCCTGGTCGCCACGTTGCTGGTCCTCTCGGCGGTGCTCTGGTTTCGCCGCCGCGGCTCGAGGGGCCGGTGATGCGCCGCGCGGCCTGGGGACTGTTGCTGCTGCCACTGCTCGCAGGGGCGTGGTGCTTCTTCGGCCGCGTCGACGAGCCGCCACCATCGCCCGCCGTCTTCCTGGTCGAACGCGAACCCATCTTGATCGGAGAGGTCGCCTCGCTCACCGGACCGGAAGCGGAGTTCGGCATCTCCACGCGCAACGGCATCGAGCTCGCGATCAACGAAGCGAACTTCGACGGCGGCGTGAACGGACGCAGCCTCTCCTTGCGCGTGTACGACGATCAGTCGAAGCCCGAAGGGGCGGCGCGCGCGACCACTCGACTGCTCACGGTCGACCGCGTGAGCCTGATCATCGGAGAGGCGACCTCGGCCAACTCCCTGGCCATGGCTCCGATCGCCCAGGCCGCGCGAGTTCCGATGATCACGCCGGCGGCGACCAACCCTTTGGTGACCGAGCAGGGCGACTACGTGTTTCGCGCCTGCTTCAGCGATGCGTTCCAGGGGCTGGTGATGGCCAGGTACGCGCGAGAAACGCTGAAGCTCGAGCGGGTGGCGGTGTTGGTGGAAGCGGGCAGCGTCTACTCCGAGGGACTGGGAAAGGAGTTCGCGCGCCGCTTCAAGGAGCAAGGCGGCGAAGTCGTCGCGTCGCTCTCGTACGCCAAGGGCGACACCAACTTTGCGCAGCAGTTGAGCGCCATCGCGCAGCAGCACGCCGGGGCGCTCTATCTCCCCGGCTACGTCCGGGAGGTGGTGGCGATCGCGCAGCAGGCGAAGCAGCAGGGGCTCGAGCTGACGCTCCTCGGTGGCGACGGTTGGGATTCGGAGAAGCTCTTCGAGACCGGCGGGGGGTGGATCGACGGCGCCTTCATCACCAACCACTACTCGGCAGACGACCCCTCGGTGCAGGGCTTCGTGCGCGCGTATCAAGACGCCTTCGGCTTCGTGCCGGATGCCCGGGCGGCGCTTGGCTACGACGCCGCGCGGCTGGCCGTGGACGCGATGCGGCGGGCTTCAGCGCTCTCCGGGCCGGCGGTGCGGGCGGCGCTCTCGCAGACCCGAGACTTCGAGGCGGTCACCGGCAGACTCAGCATCGACGAGGAGCGGAACGCGGTGAAACCGGCGGTGGTGCTCGCCGTGGAGAACGGGAAGTTCAAGTTCATCAAGACCGAACAGCCCTGACTTGCCTCCCTCTCCCCCGCGGGGGAGAGGGTCGGGGAGAGGGCTGACGCGATTCCACTACTGGGCGGCGAGCGGCGCGGTGGAAAAGCTCACGCTCGAAAGGCCGTCCCGGAAGTCCGACCACGCGAGGTTCCGCGCGGTCGCCGAGCGCGTCATCGTCACCTTCGCCGCGAGCGACCGGGTGATCCCGTCCTCAGTGAAGCCCATCGGAGACACCTTCACCGGCGCTCTCCAGGTTCCGTCGGCCTTCAGGGTGGTCTCGTAGAGCTCCCAGGCGCCGCTGCGGTTGTCGAGCCAGGAGAGCTCGCAGTCGCCCTGCTCGGTCGCCAGCACCGCGGGCGCCAGCTGCACTGAGCCCGGCCCACCGGGCAGCAGCACCGGCCGCTGGCTGCCGTCGAGCGGGGTCTCGCTGCGCACCACGAAGACGCACGCAGGCGCCCGCTTCGTCGTGCGTCCCCGCGGCGCAGCGCAGGGTGGAGCTCGAGATGCAGGCACCTCCTTCCTCGCGGGTTCCGTCTCCGCAGGTGAGCGAGCGGGGCGGGTTGCAGCCCGCGAGCGCGGTGAGAATCACGACGAGGGCACCCAGGAGTTTTCGGTTCATGCCGCGGCCCTTCAGCAAACGATGTGCCTTCTCGATTCCGGGGTGATTGCAGGCGTTTGCCGACGAGCGTGAGGAAGCTGTCAGGCGGGGTGCCAGTGTCCGCTAGCGTGGAGGAGATGCGCGCGCGCCATGGCCATCACTTCCTGCGGGTCGGCCTGGTGGGCTTTGGCGTGCTGGCGCTCGCCTTTGGCATGACGGCCTTCGCGCTGGGAAACGGCGTGCATTGCCCGGGCTGCGATCGCCACCACCTCAGCGAGGCGCAGTTCGCCTTCTGGGAGAACTACTTCCTCGCGAAGGACGGCGTGTACCTCGCGGCGACGGTGCTGCTCGGGGTGGCCAGCCCGTTCGCCACCCCGCGCCGGTGGCCGTTCGTGTTCGGTCTCGTGCTGGCGCTCTTCGCGGTCGCCCTCACGCCGAGGTAGCGGGCCTCGTATTAGACAGGGCGCCCATGACTGCCCGAGCCCTGCTGCTGACGCTGCTCTCTCTGCCCGCCTTCGCCGCGATGACGCGGAAGAAGGTCCCCTACAAGGAGAGCAGCCCGTGCGCCTTCGGCAGCACGATCGTCTCTCCCACCGCGGGGAGCGGCAGCGGCGCCAGCGTGCCCCCCTCGTCCCACTGCGCCACCGTGTAGCCGCCGAGCTCGGGATCGCTGTCGAACCGCAGGCTGATGCGGTTGGGCAGCCCCTGGTCGAGGCTGAGCACCGTCACCTCGACCCCATCGAGCTGCACCTTCATCCCCACCGGCACCGGCATCGTCGAAGCGCGCAGCAGCTGCTCGAACACGGTCTCGAGCAGGCGGCCGTCCACCACCTCGAGCTCGAAGGTGTCGGGCGCGATGCGGGTCAGCCGGTGCGCGTACGGCGCGATGGAGAAGGTCAGCCACGTCCTGGCCAGCGGCTTGTGATGGAACAGCCGCACCATCGACGCATACATCGAGGCCGTGGGGTCGGGCGCGACGAAGACGATCACCCGGCCCGAGAGGGCCTCGTCGGAGAACTTCGTCTCCAGGGCCGCGCGCTTCATCTCCCTGGCACCGACGTGAACGCCCAGCGCCGCGCCCGGCCAGCCCACCAGCGTGCCCACGGTCACGACGCCCAGCAGATGCGCGCCGTAGCGCAGCACGCGATCATCCGCCGCTCGCCAACCGTGCCGGAGCACCGCGGCGATCAGCACCGAGCCGCCGATGGAGGGCATCAGCAGCAACCGGTTCAACGGGAAGGTGGCGAGCACCGGCACCAGCGAGAGCGCGGCGCCGGCGGTCAGCCAACGCAGGCCCCGCCGCTCGCCTTGGTCCAGCTTCGGCCACACCCGGCGCACCGCCACGAACATCAGCCCCAGCGAGACGACGCCCATCACCACCAGCACCGGCCGCGCAGCCTGGAGCAGCAACCAGAGATCGGCGGTGGAGCCGAGGAACTGCGCGCCGATCAACGCGAGCGCCCTGGGCGGCGCGCGCGCGAGGAAGCGCCCCGGCTCGCGCAGGGGGTCGACGTACATCTCCGAGCCGAAGGAACCCGAGCCCATCGCGCGGTAGAGCGCGATGTAGAGAACCCCCAGCACCGCCAACGGCACCAGCGAGCGCAGCCGCGTGCGCCAGGCGCCGGGACCCGCGGTGAGCTCGTACGCGACCAGGTAGGCGATCGCGCCCAGCGCGGCCTCTCCGGCGGCGAGCCCGGCGGCGCAGGCCAGCAGCGACACCGGCAGGCCCCACGCCGCTTTCTTCTCCCGCCACTGCAGGTGGGCGAGCACTCCCAGCAGCGGCAACACGGTGGCCACCAGCGCGTTCCGGTTGGCGACCCACCCCGCGATGATCGCGTGCGAGTCGTCGATGGCGAACAGCACCGCCGCCATCGCCGCCAGCGCCGACGAAGGCCCCAGCGCGCGGCGCAGCAGCGCGGTCACCACCGCCACCAGCCCGAGGTACCAGGCCAGCGAGTGCAGGTGATGGAAGAAGAAGGCGCGCCCGAAGACGAAGGCGTCGAAGTTGTGCAGCGCGCTGCTCAGCGGGCGAAAGAAGCTGAACTTGAGCTCGGGCAACGCCCACCACCCATAGGGGCCGTGCTCGATGATCGGGCGAAGGCGCTCGGGGTCACCCCAGGCGAAGGTGAACAACTCCCAGGGGGAGATGGGGATGAGCGGCGATCGCTCGAGGGCGAGCTGCTGGAAGTAGTCGTCGGCGAAGAGCCCGGTGAAGCAGAAGGGCAGGGTGACCAGCGCGGCGAGGAGGAGCGCGGTGCGCCCGGCCGTGGGGCCCAGAAGGTGCCGATGCCAGGGCTGTGAGGGCTCCACCGGCGGCGAATGGTAGCCGGAGTGAACGGGGCGGTCCTCGTTCAACAATTTCTTCGACCTTCGGTTACGTTGGCCGCGCCATGCCCCGCAAGCGGCTCTGCATCCTGTCGAGAAAGAAGTCGCTGTACTCGACCTCCAGGCTCGTCGAGGCGGCCAGGCAGCAGGGCGCGCAGCCGGTGGTGATGGACACCCTGCGCTGCACCCTGGTGGTTTCGCCGCAGGGCAACTCGCTGCTCTACCGCGGCGAGCCGATGGAAGGCCTCACCGCCGCCATTCCCCGCATCGGCGCGTCCATCACCACCTACGGGATGGCGGTGGTCAGTCACCTCGAGACGATGAACGTGCCGGTGCCCAACCCCGCGGCCTCGATCGCGCGCAGCCGCGACAAGCTGCGCTGCCTGCAGCTGCTGGCGCAGGCCGGTGTCGACGTGCCGCGCACCGTGATGGCCACCGCGGGGATGAAGGTGCGGCAGCTGGTCGATTCCATCGGCGGGCTGCCCTGCATCATCAAGCTGCTGCGTGGGACTCAGGGCGTGGGCGTGATGATCGCCAACACCCGCACCGAGGCCGAGACCATCGTGCAGACCTTCTGGGGTCTGGGGCAGGACGTCTGCCTGCAGGAGTTCATCGTCGAGTCTTCCGGGCGCGACGTGCGCGCGCTGGTGGTGGGCGACGAGGTGGTCGGCGCGATGCGGCGGCAGGCGCGCGGCGGCGAGTTCCGCAGCAACATTCACCGCGGCGGCGAGGGGACGTCGATTCAGCTCGACGCGCACTTCCAGCAGACCGCCGTGCGCGCGGCGAAGTGCATCGGCCTCTCGGTGTGCGGCGTCGACATGCTCGAAGGAAAGACCGGCCCCAAGGTGATGGAGCTCAACTCGAGCCCCGGCTTCGAGGGCCTGGAGACCGCGACGAAGGCGGACATCGCGGGCGCGATCGTGCGGCATTCCCTGTCGCTTTCGCGCAAGTCAGAAGCGAAGTGACAGGCAGGTCAGCGCGCCGTCCATCTTCTGCACCTCGGTTTGATCGAGGATCCGCAGCGGCAGCGCGAGCCGCTCCAGCAGCGCCTGCGTCCTGGGGAAGCCGCGCGGCATCACCAGGGTGCCGTTGAGCGAGAGGATGTTCGCGGCGTAGGCCTCTTCGTCCGGGACGACGAGGTGGGGATGGGCTTTGAACTCGGGGCGCTGCGCGAGCGCGCCCGTCAGCAGCAGGTGAGTGCTGCCAGCGAGGGTGACGCTGCTCTTCAGGTGAAGGCCCGCGGGCACGGGCACCGGCACCACCGTGTAGCCGGGGAGGAGGGAGGCGAGCTGCGCTGCGCCCGCCGCGTTGGTGCGCTCGCTGATTCCGACGAACACGGTCTGGTTCACCACCAGCACGTCACCGCCGTCGAGCGTGGCGGGGTCGGTCAGCCGGTGAACGGTGCGGAAGTGGGCGACGGGCTGGGCGATGGCTTCGGCTTCGAGGCGGCGCTCCGGCGCGCCCGGGCGGGTGAGGACGGCGAGCTCGGGGAAGATCAGCGCCGCGTCTTCGACGAAGTAAGCGTCGGGGTGGCCGGGCAGGGGAGGCAGGTGCGTGATGGCGAGCCCGAGCTCCTCGAGCGTCTGCACGTAGGCCGCGTGTTGTCGCAGCAGCAGGGTGGGGTCGGGCTGGCCGAGGGTGGCGGTGGTGAGGCCGTCAGCAGCGTCGGGGCCCGGCGTGCGAACGATGGCGTGGGTGAACACGTGTTTTCTTCCCCTCTCCCTCACCCTCTCCCCCGCAGGGGAGAGGGGAACAGGTGACTTAAGGTTTGGTGGGCCGCTTCCGCCAGGTGTTCAGGACCACCAGAGCCAGCAGCACCACCACCCCCGTGTAGAACCGCCAGGTCAGCTGTTCCGCGCCCGGAAAGATGAACCACGCCAACCCCATCGCGTAGACGGGCTCGAGCGACACCGCCAGCGCCATCGCGTACGGCGGCAGCGTCTGCAGCACCCGCAGGCTCCACATCCACGGGAGCACGGTGCAGCCGATGCCCAGCACCAGCAGCAGCCCTCCATCCATCAGCGAGAGCGTGGTGGGCGAGACGAACGCCTCGGGCCGCAGCAGGAAGAACCCGGTGGTCACCAGCGTCGCCGCGCCCAACTCGTAGAACGTCATCACCTCGCCGCGCGCTTCCCTCGCCAGCTTTCCGTTGAGCGTGCCGAACGCCGAGGAGAACAGCGCGCTGCCCATGCCCATCGCCAGGCCCGTGAAGTCGGTGTTGGTCTCCACCTTCACCAAAAAGCCGACCCCCAGCATCACCCCGAAGCCGATGAACAGCTCGCTCATCACCGCGCGCCGCTTGAACACCAGGGGCTCGAGCAGGGCGGTGAAGAAGGTGATGGTCGACAGGCACAACACCGCCACCGCCACGCCCGCGTACTTGATGCACCCGTAGAAGAGCAGCCAGTGCAGGGCCACCAGGGTGCCCGCGACGCCGAACCACCGCAGCTGCGCGGGCGGCACCTTCATCGGCAGCGCTCTCCACCAGATGAGCAGCGGCATCACCGCCAGCACCACCAGCAGCCGGTACCAGACCAGGGGCAGCGCGCTGAGCGAGATCAGCCGCCCGAGGATCGCGGTGAAGCCCCACACGAACACCGTCAGGTGCATCAGCGCGTGCGCCCGACCGGGCAGGAGTGGCGTCGTCTTCACCAAGTGCGCGCCCTCATTAGCGCGCGCGGTGTTAGCTTGCGCCCCCAATGTCGACTCAGCCGAAGACGTCCGGCCAGGACGAGATCCTCACCAGCCCCGGCGACGGGGCGTATCTCGATCCCTTCGAAGACGGTCACATCACCACCACCCACACCCTGGTGGTGGAGAACCGCACCACGCTCAAGGTTCGCAAGTGCCGCCTCGCGGTCACCGGCGGTCCAGACACCGGAAAAGAAGTCGTCAGCGACAAGGAACGGCTGCGCGTCGGCGCCCACTCCAGCAACGACCTGGTGCTGGTGGAAGACCGCACCGCCAGCCGCCACCACTTCGAGATCCAGTACACCGAGCGCGGTTACCTGGTCATCGATCTGAACTCGACCAACGGCACCTGGCTCGACGGCCGCCGCATCGAGCGCGCCTATCTCTCGCAGGGCAGCCAGGTGCGCGCCGGCCAGACCACCCTCTCCTTCGCGCCCATCGACGAAGAGGTGACGGTCGAGCCGGACCGCGAGGGCGAGCTGTGCGGGATGATCGGCCAGTCGGTGAAGATGAGGCAGATCTTCGGCCTCATCAAAAAGATCGCCCCGATGGACGTCTCGGTGATCATCCAGGGCGAGACCGGCACCGGCAAAGAGCTGGTCGCGCGCGCCATTCACGAGCTCTCGGGCCGCAAGCGCGGGCCGATGGTGGTGCTCGACTGCGGCGCCATTCCCCCGAACCTGATCGAGAGCGAGCTGTTCGGCCACGAGAAGGGCTCGTTCACCGGCGCCATCGCCTCGCGGCCCGGCGCCTTCGAGCGCGCCAACGGCGGCACCATCTTCCTGGACGAGCTGGGAGAGCTGCGCACCGACCTCCAGCCCAAGCTGTTGCGCGTGCTGGAGAACCGCGAGGTGCGGCGCGTGGGCGGCAACGAGGTGCAGGAGATCGACGTGCGCGTGATCGCGGCGACCAACCGCGACCTGGTCAAGGAGATCCAGACCGGGAACTTCCGCGAAGACCTCTACTTCCGCCTCTCGGTCATCAACATTCAGCTGCCGCCGCTGCGCCAGCGCCGCGAAGACATTCCGCACATCATCCGCAAGGAACTGGGCGATCCCGAGATCGTCGCGCGGCACGGGAAGAAGATCGTCTCCGCCCCCGCGATGAGCGTGCTGATGCAGTACTCCTGGCCCGGCAACATCCGCGAGCTGATGAACGTGATCAGCCACGTGCTCACCTTCAGCGACGGGGAGATGATCGATCTCCAGCACCTGCCCGCGCGCGTGCAGGGGCAGCACCAGGAGCAGCCGCTGCCGTTCAACGAGCACCTCTCGTTCAAGGACGCCAAGGAGCAGCTGCTGGAGAACTTCGAGCGCGAGTACATCGGCCAGGTGCTCAAGCGCTGCGACGGCAACATCAGCCGCGCCGCGCGCGAGTCGGGGCTGCACCGCAAGTCGATCGAGCGCCTGGTGAAGAAGTACTCGCTCGACGCGAAGTCGATGAAGCCGAAGTGACTATGAGAGGGCGGCTGGGTCAGCGCCCTTCGCGAGCCACGCGCAGAACCGATCGGGCTCGAGGAACCAGGTCACCACGTCGCCGAACTTGACCTTGGCGCCGTCGGCCACGGGCTGGTGGCCCACGGTCTTCGTCCCGTTCACCCACACGCCGTTCTGGCTGTCGGCGTCGGTGACCGACCACCCTCCCTTGCGCTCGTCGTGCTGCAGGTAGGCATGGAACCGGCTGATGGAAGGGTCGTCCATCACCACGTCGTTGGTCACCACCCGCCCCACGGTGATGCCCAGCGCGAAGGCGTTGGCCCTGGCGTCCTGCTTCACCAGGCTCAGCACCAGCACCTGGCCCGTCGCCGGGCGGGACGGGCTCGGCCCCGAATAGGTGGGCTCCGGCTCGTCCTCGAACACTGAGGCCCGCTTCACCGCGGGCGCGCCCACCCAGACGAGGACCGGCACGCTCAGCCGCGCCCGAAAGCCCTGGGGGTCCAGCTGGAATTGTAGCTGCGCCTCGAACAGGTGAATGGCCACGGAACTCAAGGGTAGCCCCAGAAGCCTCGAGGGTGAACGGTCTCGTCGCGGTACGCTGGCCGCGCCAGAAGCGAAGTGCATGAGTCCCCCCGTCGAACGAGCAACTGGCCCGGTTTGCTGAGCCGGGGCTCGACGAAGCCCCGGCTGCCTTCATCGCCGCACACGTGACGCGCTGCAGGGTTTGCAGCCAGGTGGTGGTGGCGCTGCTCAAGCGGCGCTCGGTCGCTTCACCCCGACTCAGAAGCGTGGCTCACGCGAAGAGCTGCACTCAGCACTATTAAAGAGTGCTTGAATAAGGCTCCTCATGGAGCCCCGCTATTAAAGCCCGGGTCACGGGCACCTTCGTCCGCGCGCGCACGCAGGGCGACGTGTTTCAGGCGTTCGTGCCGAAGCCGCTGCCTCCGCGCCCCCCGGTGCGGGTCGATCGGTCTGCCCTGGCGCGCGCCGAGCGTGCCGTGCTCCGGCTCGATGGCCTGAGCGCCCTGCTCCCAGACACCTCTCTCTTCGTCTATTCGTACGTTCGCAAGGAAGCGCTGCTCTCGGCGCAGATCGAGGGCACCCAGGCTTCGCTCCAGGACCTGCTGCTGTTCGAGACGAAGCAGGCTCCGGGTGTGCCGCTCGCGGACGTGCGGGAGGTCTCGGATTACGTGGCGGCGCTGGAGCAGGGCCTGGCCGCGCTGCGCCGGGGGCAGGTCGTCTGCACTGCGTTGTTGCGCCGGCTGCATCGCACCCTGCTCCGCAGCGGGCGGGGTGGCGAGCGCGCACCTGGTGAGCTTCGCAAGGCTCAGGTGTGGATTGGTGGTGATCGCCCCAGCACCGCCCGCTTCGTTCCGCCGCCGGCGCCGCTGGTCTCTGGCTGCCTGCGTGACCTCGACCGATTTCTTCGCGGCTCGACGCTCCCGACGCTGGTGAAGATCGCCCTCGCGCACGTTCAGCTCGAGACCATTCACCCGTTCCGCGACGGCAACGGCCGCATCGGACGGCTGATGATCAGCCTGCTGTTGTGCGAGGGCGGGCTGCTCGTCGAGCCGCTGCTCTACGCGAGCGTGTACCTGAAGGCGCACCGGCGCGAGTACTACGACCGGCTCCAGGCGGTGCGCGCGGAAGGCGACTGGGAGGGCTGGGTGCGGTTCTTCCTGGAGGGGATGACCGCGTCTTCCGAGCAGGCCATCAAAGAGGCCCGGCAGATTCTCGGGCTGTTCGAGCAGCACCGCCGCCAGCTCAGCGCTTCGCCCAGCGCGCTGGCCGTGTTCGAGCACCTGCAGCAGCGGCCGATCTCGAGCGTGACGCAGCTGCAGCGAGGCGTCGGCCTCACCTTCCCGACGGTCGCCAGCGCCCTGGCGCGGATGAAGCGGCTGGGCATCGTCTCCGAGCTGACCGGGCTGCGGCGCAACCGTCTCTTCGCCTATTCACCCTACATCGCCATCCTCAGCGAGGGCGCAGAGCCGCTCAGCCGTGGCTGATGGGGTCTCTCAGCTCCGCGGCGGCGTGCGCGGGATCTGGCGGATGAGCCAGACGATCACCACGGCCATCAGGAGCCCGACCAGCCACCACAGCCACCCCCCGCCCAGGTTCCAGCTCGCGATGGAGTCCACGTGGAATCCTCCTCGGCAATGAGGACCGCAAGAGGTCAGCCGTAGATGATCTCGTCGGCGGCCTCGGCCTCCGGTGCATCGGCTGCGTAGTCGCGCCCCTTGAGCGAAGTCGCTTCGCGGTACCACTCGTGCGCGATGATGCTCGCCATGATCTCGTTGGTGCCCGTCCAGATCGAAGCGAGGCGGATGTCGCGGTAGATGCGCTCGAGCGGGAAGACGTTGGTGTACCCGATGCCGCCGACCACCTGCATCGAGTTGTGCACCACCTTCTGGCAGCTCTCCGTGACGAACTTCTTGGTCTCCGAGACCATGCGCCGCACCTGGTTCATCGCCATGCCGCCGTCGACGGCGCGCGCGGTGGAGTAGACGAGCGCGCGGCAGGCATCGAGCAGCATGGCGCCCTCCGCCACCTGGAAGCTCACGCCCTGGAACTTGTTGATCACCTCTCCGAAGGCCTTTCGCTTCGAGGTGTACCGGGTGGCGATCTGCAGCGCGGTGCGCGCGGGGCCCACCGTCATCGCCGCGGTGCCGAGGCGCTCGGGGATCATCATGGTGGTGAACACGGGGAAGGCGCCGTTGAGCTCGCCCACCACGTTCTCTTTGGGCACCTTCACGTCCTTGAACACGATGCGCCCGGTGCCACCGCCGCGGCAGCCCATCAGGCCGTAGAGGTACTTCACCTCGACGCCGGGGCCGCGGTCGACGATGAAGGCGGTGATGCGCTTCTGCGGCGCGGCGTTCAGGTCGGCGTCGGTGCGCGCGTAGACGAGGAAGTAGTCGGCGCCCTCCGCGCCCACGATGAAGCGCTTCTGACCGTTCAAGAGGAAGTGGTCGCCCTTGTCTTCCGCGGTCGAGGTGGCCCCGAAGAAGTCAGAGCCCCCGCGAGGCTCGGTGAGGCACTCGGCCGCGAAGAGCTCACCCTTGAGCAGGGGCTTCACGTAGCGCTCCTTCTGCGCGTCGGTGCCGTGCAGGATGATGGCGTCGCACACCAGGTCCGCGCCGACGCCGTGCACGCAGGCCAGCTCGTAGCTGAGGCTGCCCACTTCTTCGGCGACCGCGCCCGCCGTCACCCAGTCCATCCCCCGGCCGCCCCACTTCACCGGGTGCCGCACGCCCAGCAGGTTGCGCTTGCCCGCCTCGCGCAGCCATTCCTTCGGGAAGCGGATCTTCTCCTCGTCCATGTCGAGGATCAGCTGCTTGGGGGTGGCGTTCACGTACTCGCGGGCGTCGTCACGCACGCGGCGTTGTTCGGGCGTCAGCAGGTGGTCCATGCGCTGCGCTTACCAACCAACCCCGAGGCGGTCTTGATGCGGATCGTGCGCCGCAACTGAAAGCCACCATTAGCCAACGCCTCATGATCGGGCGTGAGGTGCATTGACGGCTCAGGGCCGATGG
>VFKJ01001002.1 GCA_009885595.1 Myxococcales bacterium
ACAGTGCGGACGAGCGGTGGCCCCTTCATGGCCGGAAGATAGCGTGCGCTCCCGGGGGACGGGAAGTCCCGTCTCCATAGGGCTGGCAAGAGCCATGTTGAGAAACTTGAACGAGGCCTCGAGGCGTTCCTCCTTCACCTGCATCAGCATGGCGTCGATCGCGTGGGCGCGATCGCGGCCACCCACCTGTCGAGCTTCATCCGGACTGGTTGCCACTACGCCACCAAGAGCATCGCGTTGACGATCGCCACGTTGCGGTCGTTCTTGCGGATCGGCGTAGTGCAGGGATGGCTGCCGGTAGACCTCTCGGCCGACGTGCCGACCGTGCACGTGCGGCCGGACGCAACGATCCCATCGATCTGGAAGGCGGAGGACGTCGAGGCACACGCGATGAAGCTCGACCCCGCTGACTGCGACGCATGACTGACTCGCTGAGCGCGCAGACTCCCCGCTATCTTCCCCCGGGTATGGCCACGGAAGACTACCGCACCCAGAACGCGCGCCTCTCTCAACGCCTGGCCGAGTTGCGTCGCGACCACGCGCCCGCGGACTGGGTGGCCAACACGCTGACCAATCTCGTTCAACTGCACCTCAGTCATCAGAACGCCGGGGCGGCGCAGCTCGCCCTCCTGGCGCTGGAGGGACTGCGCCGCCCCGAGGACCCGATGGTCGAGGTTGAGTACTACCTGAGCGCGGCCCGGTTCGCGGCCCATGAGGGTGAGGCGGCGCGCGCCGTGTGGTTCGCCGAGCGCACCATCGCGCTGTGCCGGCGGGAGCACGCGGAAGAGCTTCACCCGGTGGCGCTGCTCGCGCTCTCCGATTCCCTGCAGGACCTCGGGAGGAACGACGAAGCGTGCTGGGCGCAGCTCGAGGCGATCGAGCGGTTCGAGCAGACGGGGCAGTTGGGCCACGCCTCCGCGGTCCTGCTCCATCTCTGCGATGCCCTCGGGCCTGAGGAGGAGTCCGCGGTGTTGCGCCGGGCGGTGGGCCTGGCGGAGCGCGCAGAGGGGCCTGCGGCGAAAGCGCGAGCCTTGAAGGCCCTCGGCCGCTGGCACCTCTCTCGCGACGAGTACCTGCCCGCGCGCCGCGCACTGGACCGCGCCCTGACCTTCGCCCGCGCGGACGACGCCGACGACAACGTGTCGAGCTGCCTGGCGGATCTCGCGTACCTCGAAGCCCACGCCTTTCACCACGAGGACGCGATTTCTCTGGCCACCGAGGCCGAGCGCGTGGCGCCGACCGCGTTCTGGAAGGCCTACGCCCTCGTCGCGCGCGAGGCCCCGCTCGATCGGCTCCATCGGCACGACGTCGCGCGCGCCACCCTGCTCGAGGCCGCGCGCCACTTCGAGGAGGCGGGCGAGGCTTCGAGCGCGAAGGACGCCCGCAGGCGCGCCCGGGCGCACCGGGTCCATTCCTGGCTTCACCGGCTCCCCACCTGGGTGTTCCGGCCCGCCGATCTCTCGACGCGTGAGGCAGCGGCGGTCAGGGTCTTTCAGCCCCTGGGCGCGTGGATCGTGGGGCTCATGCTCGCAAGCGCGGTACTCTGGACGCACCTGTCCCTCACCCTGGCCGCGCGTGAGGAGCGGGGCTGGGTGCTGCTGCTGCTGATGGCGATCGCGCTCTACCCGTGGGCGGCCATGCTCGCGCTGGTGTTGCTCGTCCTTCGCGACCGCTCCCGAGTCCATCAAGGTGAGTGAGTTGCTCCGTCGTCAGGGTTGAGCCTTGCGGTTCGAGCCGCAGAGGGATCTCGATGGCCAGCGGAAGAGCGCGAGCAGCAGCCCTCAGGGCTGACGGTGGGCCTTGAGCTTGCGCTGCGTGTCCCAATACGCCGTCTGCAGCTCGAGGCTCAGCGGGTCGAGGCGGAGCAATGCGGTCAGCCCGTCGAGCAGCGAGGCGACATCGCCGGCCCGCTTGCTCTCCACGAGGCGCCTGGTGAGCAGCATGATCATCTCCGGCAGCTCGGGCCTTTGGGCCAGGTACTCGGCGCGCAGCTTCGAAAGGGCGCCGACGTCGAGCCCGCACGCCAGACAACGCGCGACACCGACGAAGTTGCCGAGGCCGGCGTCGTAGGCGGCCCGCGCGCTCGGGTCGCTCATCACCTCCTCGGCAAGGGCGAGCCGCTCCCGTCCTCTCTTGACCCGGGCGAGCTGTTCCGGAGTGCCCTCGTCCCGCGTCGAGTCGAGCACCTGCGCCAGGTACCCGCAGGCGCTCCGGACGGCGGGGAAGGTCGCGTGCCGGGGGATGACCAGCAGCGCATAATGATCCACCCCGCCCGCAGCCTCGACGCGGGCGAGGAAATGCTCGATCTCCGAAGTGAGCCCAGCGGTCGAGTCGGCCGCGCGCGCCATCAACGCCTGAACCGTCCGCTCCTGCGCGAGGCTGTCCACGGCCGGGAGGAACCTGAGGCCGAAGCCCCAGACGACCACCCGCGACTCGGGATCTTCGCTGCGGGCCGTCCTGGTCACCTCGGCCGCCAGAGGCCCCAGGCCCGGAACCAGCGGGTGGACGACGACCCGGGTGAACACATCGGGGACGGTGTTTGCGCTCACCACCCACATCCCCCCGAGGCTGATGTCCATCAACCTCATTCGTTCGCGAACTCCGGACATGGCCCCGGCGTACGGCTGCAACTCGACGTCCACCGGCAGCTCGATCAGGAGTCGAGGGTGTTGCCTGGTCTGCGCCTTGATTCCCCTCACTCGCGGGGCCGCCGCCGCTGAGCCCACGGGCGTCGCCTCCGGCGCCGAGTCTGGCCGCCGCACCTGGGCGATCGCTCGGCCCAGCTCGCCCATCGTCTGGTAGCGATCCTTCGGCTCCTTCGCCAGCGCCCGCAGGATGACCTCCTCGTAGACTGGGTCGATGGCCGGGTTGACGTCGCGAGGTCGTGGCGGAGTCTCGATGCAGTGAGCGCTCATCAGGGCCCGCACGTTCTCCTGCTCGAAGGGCAGCCGACCCGTAGCCAGCTCGAACATGATCACCCCGAGCGAGTAGATGTCGGCGCGTTGGTCCGCCACCTGACTGAAGGCCTGCTCGGGAGACATGTACTGTGGAGTACCGAGGACCATACCGACCGCCGTCCGGTTCTCGCCGTCGGCCAGGGTCTCGCGCCGCGCGAGGCCGAAGTCGACGATCTTGATCTGCACGCGGCCACGCCGCTTCAGCACGTAGATGTTTTCGGGCTTCAGATCGCGGTGAACGACACCGGCCGAGTGCGCCGCTCCCAGCGCATCACACATCTGCAACAGCATCGGGGCGGCCTCCTCGAAAGGCACCGTCCTCAGGTGGATGGCGTCGGCCAGCGTCTGCCCGTCCAGGTACTCCATGATGATGCTGATCTGATCGCGGTCGTTGGTGTTGATGTCGAGCACCTGAACGACGTTGTCGTGGACGACGGCGCCGGTCGTGCGCGCCTCCCTGATGAAGCGCGCCACCACCCCGCCGTCCCTGGCGAGGTTCGGCCTCAAGACCTTGACCGCGACCTTGCTGCCGATGACCGTGTGCTCGCCCAGATACACGTGCGCCGAGGCCCCCTCCCCCAGCAGGCGCGTCAGCCGGTAGCTGCCCACGTTGCGCCCCACCAGCGCTCCCCCCGCGGGGGCCTGTCTGGCTCCCGGCGAGGCCGTCGCGCTGCCGCCGGACCTCTGCTTGACCCGGGGGCAGGCGCGCTCTTCGTGCCTCCCGCC
>VFKJ01000946.1 GCA_009885595.1 Myxococcales bacterium
ATGCCATCGATTGGGCGGCGTTCCTCGTACGGAAGAGCGCAGAACTATGTGCCAGCGCCCTCTGTTGGAGGCTTTATGGCAGTATCCGCAACACCATGGGTACGACGGGTCTCTCGAAGTTGGCCGCGCTCTCCTCGAAGCAGTTCGGGTTGATGACCCACGCGCAGGCGATCTCAGCGGGACTGAGTCGCACCACGCTCTCGAGGCTCGTGCAGAAGAAGGTCTGGGAACAGGTGCGGCCCCGAGTGTTCAGGCGCACCGCCGCGAGCCAGACCGAAGAGCAGGAACTGGTCGCGATTTGCCTCTGGCTGGGAAAGAGCGCCGTGGTGAGCCATCGCTCGGCGGCCCGGCTGCTGGGCCTGAAGCTCGAGCGAAAGGAGCCCGAGGTCACGGTGGCCCGCTCCGTTTGGACCGATGCGGAGGGACTCATCTGCCATCGGAGCGACGACCTGGACGACGATGACAAGAAGGTCGTCCGCGGAATCCCGGTCACGAACGGCGCGCGGACGATCATCGACCTCGCGAGCTGTCTCGATGAGCAGGCGCTCGCGATCGCGGTTGAGGAGGCGTGGCGTCTCGGCATCCCGCCTGCGTGGGTGCAGAAGCGCTTGAAGGCGCTGGGAAGACGGGGGCGCCGCACCGGAGCGCTCGGGCAGATCCTCGAAGACTGCGGCACCCGCGAGAAGGCGCTCGAGAGTGCGCTCGAGGTGCGGGTGTGGAGGCTGCTCCAGAAGGCGAAGTTCCCGCTGCCTAAGGGCGGGTACGAGTTTCGCGACGACCACGGCCAGCCTGGCCGTATCGACCTGGCGTACCCGGAGCAGGACCTCGCCATCGAGTGCGACGGCTACGAGAAGCACGGCACCCGGGAGGCGTTCGAGAGCGACCGAGTGCGAATGACCCGGCTCGCGGCGCTGGGGTGGCGCGTCTTCCCCGTCACCTGGAAGGCGCTCGATGAGCAACCCGCGAAGGTCCTCCTGCGTCTGCGTGAAGCGCTTGGGTATCGGACCGTGAAGTGGGTTCCGCACCAGGTCACGTGAGCGTCCTTGCCCGAGTGAAAGGGCCTGCGCGGTGCGAGCACCGAAGCCAACCCTGGACTCACCACCTTCTTCCCTGCCGTTTTCCCCCGCTCACCCCCGGGCGTGTAGGTTCCCCCCCGTGCTGAACGCCCTGCTCGTCACCGCGCTGCTGCTCACCCGCCTCGACTCGCCCGTCACCGATCGCGCTGAGACGCTCAGTCAAGAGGCCCTCAGGCTGGGCAGCGATCCCCGCGGGGCCGCGCCGTTGATCCGCCTGCACGGCCTCATCGACGACCTCGACGACCTGAACCTGCTGGCCGAGCCGTACTCGGCGCTCATCTACCGTCGCAACACCGACCCCCACGTGCGCGCGATGGCCCGCCTCTTCATGGCCGACGTCGAGCGGGCCCGCGGCCGCACCCAGAAGGCGCAGGAGCAGATCAACGAGCTGGGCTTCATCCAGGACTTCCACGTGGTCGGCGCCTTCGACAACGAAGGCAAGGGCGGCTGCGACACCGACTTCGGCCCGGAGTCCGCCCTCGATCTCCGCGCCACCTACCCCGCGAAGGCGCGCGAGGTCGGTTGGCGAAAGCCGCACGCCAAGACCGTCGACGGCTTCGTCGACCTCTCCCTCGCCCTCAAGCCGAACACCGAGGCGGTCGCCTACGCGCTCACCTGGCTCTCTGCCGACCAGGAGACGAAGGCGGTGCTTTCCCTGGGCGTCTCCGGCGGCACCCGGCTCTTCGTGAACGGGCAGAAGGTGCTCAGCTCAGATCGCTACAACCTGGCGCGGGTCGATCAGCACCAGGTGCAGGTCAACCTGCGCAAGGGCCTCAACCGCGTGTTGATCAAGGTCTGTCAGCTCAGCGGGCCGCTGGGCTTCTACGCGCGGGTGGAGCGGGCGGAGGGGCAGCGGGGCAGCATCACCGTCGCGCTCCCCGAAGCGGTGCCCCCGCTCGAGAAAGGCGTCGCCCCCCAGCCCCAGCCGCAGCCCACCTTGACCGAGGCGCTGGAGAAGCGGGTCAAGGCGACGCCGAACGATCCCTCGCTGCGCTCCGACTACGCCACCGTGCTCGCGTGGACGCGCGCCTACCCCGACACCGAGCACGTGCCCGACATGGAAGCCGAGCGCGCCGCCCTGAACGCGCTCACCGACGTCGAGCTGCAGCTGACCGCCGCCGACCTGCACATCAACGA
>VFKJ01000612.1 GCA_009885595.1 Myxococcales bacterium
AAGCCCGGCGCTGGCTGGTGGCCTCGCTCCAGCGACGGGCGAAGGCCCGCACCGAGAGCGAGCTGCTCGACGACGCCATCCGCGACCTGCGCCGCGCCACTGAACTCGAGCGCAGCACCCTGACCGCCCGCGGCCTGGGCGCGCTGCTCTTGACCAAGGGCCTCTTCCCCGAGGCGCGCACGGTGATGGCGGCGGCGGCGGGCCTCCCGGATGCCGGCTGGCGCGAGCGGTACCTCTTGGGCTGGGCCACCCTGGGCGCCGGTGACGCGGCCGCGGCCACCTCGACCTTCGAGGCCGCCGCCACGCAGACGAAGGAACCCGAGGCGCTGGCGCAGATCGGCGCGGGCTGGGCGCTCGCCCGACTGGAAGAGGGCGACGTCGACGGGGCCCTGCGGCGCCTCGCCGAGACGCAGTCGAAGGCGAAGGCCGCCGCCGCGAACCTGCCGCTGGCGGTGCTGCGCCGCGGGTTCGCCTCGCTGGGCCGCGGCGACGTGGGCAGCGCGCAGAACGATCTCGAGGCCACGCTCAAGCTGAAGGCGGGGCCCAACCTGGATCGCCTGACCGAGTTGTTCCGCGGCCTGCTGGCGCTCGAGCAGAGCCGCTTCGACCTGGCCCAGGTCGCCTTCAAGAAGGCGCTGCCCGGCACCGACAAGGCGCCGGCGGTGGTGGCCACGCGCAACTTCCTCGAGGCCTACGCCGAGTACCGGCGCGACCGCCCGGTGGACGCGAAGAAGAAGCTCGACGCGGCCAGGAAAGCCACGAAGGGTGAGACCTGGGTCGACTTCGCGCGGGCCAACAGCCGGCGCGATGGCGAGCTGGCCTACGCGAGCGGGGCCATGCCGCGCGCCGAGAAGTCCTTCCGCGAGGCCCTGCTCCCCTCAGACCCCGCGAACGCCTGGGTGCTGCACAACCTGGCCTGCGTGCAGTACCGCAAGGGCGGCTCGGCGCAGGCGGTCAACATCTGGAAGGGCCTGACGGGCGCCATCCCCGAGGCGACGCTGAACCTGGGCATCTACACGCAGGTGCAGGCGAAGGATCCGCGCCGCGCCGCCGTCTACTACGGTCAGTACCTGGGCAGACGCGGCGCCTACGCCGGCCTGGCGCGCGAGTGGCGAGACCGCATCGAGGCCATCTACGGCGACGTCGACGATGCCGCCGAGCCCGGTCCCGAGGAGACGCCCCCGTGAGAACGATCGGAGCCAGGTGGCTGCTGTGTGCGCTGGGCCTGGTCAGCGCGATGAGCGGGGCTCAGGACAAGAAGCTGACGCTGGGCGTGTACCTGCCCCTCTCGGTCGACAGCCGCGACAAGCAGTTCGAGGCGGGCGAGGGGCTCGCCAAGGCGCTCGGGGCCCAGCTGGGCCGGGAGATCGTCGCCAAGCCCTTCGCGCGCTTCGAAGACTTCAACAAGGCCGCGAACGATGGGCTGCTGGACCTGGCGCTCTCCGAGGTGTTGACGCTGGCGCAGGCGCGCGGCGAGTACCAGGCGATCGCCACCGCGAGCCTCGAGGCGGACCCCTCGTCGCGCTGGGCGGTGATCGCGGCCCAGCAGAGCTCGGTAGGGCGGCTCAAGGGCAAGCGCCTGGCGCTGGTGAAGGGGCCTGGCAGCGACGCCGAGTTCGTCTCGAACGTGGTGTTCGCAGGCGACCTGCCTGGCTCGCACTTCAAGCTGGTGTTCGTGCCGACGGTAGAGTCGGCGCTGCGCGCGATCGAGGCCGGCAAGGCCGACGCCGCGCTGGTGCCCGGCGCCCACGCCCCCAAGACGCTCAAGGTGCTGTACCGGTCGAGCCGGGTTCCCGCGGTGGCGCTGGTGGCCCTCAAGGCCCCCGCGGGCGAATTGAAGGCTGCCGTCGCCAAGATGAGCGCCGTCGCCCCCTTCGGCAAGTTGCAGGTCGGCAGCGGCGACGAGGTGGGTGCGCTACGGCGCCGCATCGCGCGGCCGCCGGGTGTCCGGATCCCGCTGATCGCCGAGTCGCCGGTGTACCGCCCTGCCCCCGGCGCGCTGGAGCCGTACCAGTCCACAGGCGTGTCGTTTCCCTCGTTCCTCGAGTTCGTCGAGGTCTCAAAGGACCAACCCGATGAGTGAAATACCTGGCCGCGTCCCCCGCGCGCCGTTGCGCGCCCGCGTCCTCGGGGCGTTGACCTTCCTCGCGTCGGTCGGGCTGCTGGCGACGGCGTGCGACCTCTTCAAGCCGGGCCAGCACCCCCTGGCTGGCGCGGGGCCGCGCGCGATGGAACCGTACGTGGGCCGCGCCTCGGGTGCGCTGCGCCTGGGCCTGCAGCTCTACAACGGCTGTGGAGTGCTCGGTGACGGCCGCAACACCGGCCCCGGCAGCCTCGCGGCCGATGCGGGCAGCGCCTTCACGTACCCGTACCCGGCCACCTGCACCCCGCTCGCCGGCCCGACGCGGCCGGCCACGGCGTCGAAGCCCATGCCCGTCGTCGCGGGCGTTCCCTACTTCCTCGACCAGCTCACCGTGGCCGAGGTGAGCAGCCTGCACACCAACCCAGCCGACCTGCGGGCCCCGCTGACGTGGATCAAGACGGCGAGCCCGTTCAAGAACCTCGACTGGCGCGAGACGGCGGTGGTGAATGACGAGTGGAGCTTCGATCGCGCGCTGATCGGCGGCTTCTCCCGCGAGGTCCACTACGGCGGCGCCGCGTGGATGCGGGTCGATGACGACACGTTCCTGCTGGAGATCCTCGACGCCGAGGGGAACGTGGTCGCGTCGAGGGACTACCCGCGCGACAGCTTTTCCCTGATGAACCCCGTCGGCGGCCACACGCAGTTCAGCTTCCGCTACGGCGCCGTGGGGAAGCCCGAGTTCCTGGGCGACGCGCGGCTCAACGCGGTGCCCACCCAGCCGGTCGGCGGCGCCCCGGTGCGCCCGCCGTCATTCCGCACCCTGGCCCGCCTCGACGTCGAGACCCAGGGGACGCCGCACCAGCGCACCTTCGTCATCCCGGAAGAGCTGCGCGGGCAGGACGGCGTCGCCCGGGTGACGTGGAGCCTGCTCCCCGACGAGCCCTTCTACTTCCCGCTGAGCTTCACGCACCCGGAGGAACCCTCGTTCCCCCAGTGTTGGAGCGCGGCGGACGCAGAGCGCGTGCCCTGCGACTTCGGGATCCAGCCGGAGATGACCGCGACCGCCCCAGCCAACGGCGAGGCCTACGAGCCGGGCGAGACCTTTCACCTGCTGATGAAGTTCAAGGACGGCGCGGGGAACCTGCTTCACCCGCCCGACGCCCTCCCCAGCTACAACGACTTCATGGCCGGGAACTCGAACGGCTTGCTGTACCAGTACAGCGCGCACAACGGGACCTTCGGCGAGCGCGCGGTCTGGTCGTCGATGAGCGTCCAGGGCCCCTTGCACATGATGAAGCCCTTCTACGGGCCCGAGGGGACCCGCGGCTGGTTCTCGCAGTGGGGCCGCGGCTCGCTCCCCAACGCGGCGGCGCCCAACAACTCGGTGACGGGCGCGCGGGAGATCGCCGGTGAGACGCGCTGGCCGGTGGAGCTGCCCGTAGACGCCGTGGCCGGGACCTACGTGGCCCTCTTGAAGGGCAACCGCCAGTTCATGGGCGAGCGCACGGTGCAGACCGCGACCTTCTACTTCCAGGTCGGGCAGGCCGAGCGGACCGCCTTCCCGCAGCGCGTCGGTAACTGCGACATCTGCCACATGGGGCCCACGTCGCTGTCCAACATCTCGATGGGCATGGACACCGGCGCCGTCGAGGCGTGCAAGGCCTGCCACGGGTCGAGCACCACGAGGTTCATTCACCAGGTACACATGCAGTCGGCTCACTACCCGGTGCGGAAGAACGACTGCACGGTGTGCCACCTCAAGTACGAGGGGGCGATCCGCGCCAGCCTGATCACCTGCACCGCGTGCCACATGCAGGCGCACGCAGCCCAGTTCTTCGATCAGGCGTTCACCGCGGAGACCACCTCGGACGTCCCGAACCTCCAGTCGGCCTGCGGGGTGGTGTGCCACGAGATGAACCCGCCCACGGCGCACATCATTCCTCCCAAGCGAGATTCGCAATGAGACCGACTCGGCCAGCAGTCCTGGGGATCCTTTTCGCGCTCGGCCTGGCGGCCAGCGCCGGCGGCACCGCGTGCCTCGGCGACCCCAACCACCGGCCTGACGCGGGTCCGCCCGAGCCGTTCCCCGAGGCGGTCACCGTCGTCGTCGCCGGCTACGTTTGGGACCCGGAGGCGCTGCAGTACAGCTTCGGCATGTGCGGTCCGGCCTGCAGTCTCCGGCCGATCGCCTCACCCGGCCAGACGTACTTCGAGCGATCGATCGTCGGCGCGGCGCAGGTGCAGTTGAGTGACCTCGCCCCCGACAGCGAGCCCTACGCGACGATGGCCAGCGACTCGGGCACCTGGGTCATCTCCGGCGTCGCGCGGCACCCCGAGCCGTGGCTGTACGCCATCGCCTGGAAAGCGCGGCACGGGACGCCCAGTGACGCGGGCGCGGGCGATGGGGGCCGCACGGACGCGGGCACCGACGCGGGCACCGA
>VFKJ01000411.1 GCA_009885595.1 Myxococcales bacterium
AACCCATGTATAGGGTTTGTATAAGGTCAGTGTCGGCGCGCGTCAACGCGAAGAAAAGGGACGTTGAATCCCGGTAAGCCCTCTCCCCGAGCCCCTCCCCCTCGGGGGAGAGGGGGACAGATTTTCAGGTGGGTTGGCCGCGGGCGGCCTTTTCCACGGCCTCGCGGTTGCTGGTGATGAAGTCGTCGACCTCTTTGTCCTCGAGGCCGAGGTCGCGCAGCACCCCCGGGTACACCAACTTGAACGCCGGCGACTCGAGCGCCTCGCGCAGTTGAAAGCTCGCCTTCAACACCGCGGCTCCGAACAACTTCTGCTCGCGTGTCTTCGCCATGCCGCCGCCTTACTCGTCTTCTTCTTCGTCGTCGTAGTCCGGCATCACCTGCTTCTTCTGGATGACGGTCAGCTTCTCGGGCACCAGCACCAGCCGGCGCCAGTGCCCTTCGCCTTCGGCCTTCGCGGTGACGCCCTTCACCCCGTCCGCGGCCTTGAGCATCAGCGCGCGGGCATCGGGGGTCAGCAGCATCACCCCGTAGAGGCGGCCGTGCTTCGCCGACTTCTCTGCCAGCAGCTTGCCCGCCGCGGTGAGCGCTGGATCAGCGGCGGGGTTCAGCGAACGTTCATCGGCGTCCCGGCGGCGCTGCTGCTGCACCGGGGCAGGCGGGGTGGTCGCGCGCGGAGGCGCCGCCGTCTTCGCCGCGGCCGCCGGGGCCCTCTGCGCCTTCTGCACCGGCGCGGCCGCCTGCACGGGCGAGGGCGGCGCTTCCTTCGGCTCGCGCGGCTGCCCCGGCATGCGCGGCTCGGGGAAGGCGTCGACGCCCAGGTTCACCCAGCGGCGCGGCACGTTGGGCCGGTTCACCACCTTGTTCAGCCAGAACTGCACGCAGTCCACCAGGTAGCTGCGCTTGCCCGCCGCGATGCCCGGCAGCTCGCCGGTAAAGAACACCGCCACCCCCAGGCTGCCGTCGGGCATGTCCTTGAACTCGAGGCGCGCCGGGTAGTCCATCAACCGGAACACGTCGGTCAAGAGCGTCTCGACCTGGGGGCGCTTGTCTGGCGGAGGTGCCAGCACCGCGACTGCAGCTGCTTCACTCATGCTTTCGCTCCCGCCTCGGGGGCCTTGCGCGCCAGCCACTTCCTCAACGCGTACTGCTGCGCGATGGAGAGGAGGTTGTTGGTGAAGATGTAGAGCGCCAGGCCCGCCGGGTAGTTCATCATGATCGCGGTGAAGAACACCGGCATGATCCAGGTCATCAAGAACGCCTGGCTCTTGTCCATCATCTGCGGCTGCAGACGCTGGGTGATGATCATCGTAACGCCGAGCGCGAGCGGCATCAGGTACGTCGGGTCCTTCGAGGTGAGGTTGCTCCACACCCCGTAGAACGGCTCGCCGTACAGCTCGTAGCTGGTGCGCAGGGTGGTGAAGAGCGCCGCCCAGATGGGCAGCTGGAGCAACAGCGGGAGGCAGCCCCCGAGCGGGTTCACCTTGCCCTCGCTGTACAGCTTCATCGTCTCGACGTTCTGCTTCTCGCGATCGTCGGGGTACTTCTTCTTGATCTCCTCCATCTTGGGCTGGAGCTTCTTCATCGACTCCGCGCTCACCATCGCCTTGTGCGTGAGCGGCAAGAGCAGCAGCTTCACCAGCACCGTCAGCAAGATGATGGCGAGGCCCCAGTTGCCGATGACGCCGTGGAAGAAGCGCATCAGGTAGATGAGGACCTTGCAGATGACTGCCCACAGCCCGAAGTCGACGCTCTTCTCGAGCTGGGGGTCGAAGACGCCGGCGGGGTGATCGGCGCCGCCGATGGCCAGCAGCAGGTTGAGCTCCTTGGGCCCCAGGAACACCCCGAAGTTCTTCGTCACCGACTCGCCGCCCTGGAGCGTGAGCCGCATCCACATCGAGGCTTCGCGCTGGGCGGGCCTGGCGGTGAGCAGGCAGCGGCCGTCCATGGCCCCGTCCTTGGGCCAGATGGCGGTGAGGAAGTACTGCTGATCGATCCCCACGAACTCCAGCGGGCCCACCTTCTCTTCGTCGTACTGCGGCGCGCCGCCGCAGCTGAACAGCCCGCCGCCTTCGCCCGGGGGCACCTTGCGCGTCACGTCGTCGGCGACACGGCACAGCACCGAGGCCTGGTTGCCGATGCCGCCGAACATCGAGGGCGCCTCTTCCTCGTCGGGCTTGATGGCCCGCAGCGCGTGCACGCCCAGCTCGCCCGTCTGAGGCGCGCCGCTCACGTTCTTCACCACCACCGTCAGGTTGCTGAGGTAGCCCGCGGGATCCGTCTCCGAGCGCGGCGCGTCGGTCCAGGTGAAGGTCTTGGTCACCTCCCACGGCCCCGCGGTGGTGCTGAACACCACCTTGCCGGGGCCCTCTTCCACCACCGCATACCGGGTGGTCGCGGGCACCGGGGCGCCGCCGAGAATCGAGACCGCCACGTTGGGGCCCACGCCGGGCACCGGGTGGGCGAGGTTCATCTGGGGCGCGGGGGGGAACTTCGCGCCGAACAACAACTGCCGCCAGCCTTCCACGAGGGTGAGCGACTTCTCTTCGCGCTCACGCTCGCCGGTGAGCTCCGCGCTCACCAGGCCCGCGCCTTCGCTGCTGAAGGTCATGCGAGTGGTGGCCCGGTCCAGCTTCACCTCGCGCACCGGCAGCGCAGTGGGGGTGGGCGCCTGCACGATCGCCACCCCGCCGTCCTCGAGCACGCCGGCATCGAAGGCCGCCGCCATCACCGGCGCTGCGGCCGCGCCGCCATCGAGGGCGAGCGCCACCCCGCCGTCGAGCTTCGCCAGCGCCGCCGCTTCGGCATCGGCCTGGGGCTTCCACACGAGCTGCGTCCAGACGAGGGTCAGCCCGAAAGAGAGCGCGATGGCGAGGAGGAGTCGCTTCTGTTGATCCATGACCTATCTGTCTCCCTCTCCCTGCGGCGGGAGAGGGTCGTGAGGAGCGGGCGTGAGGCCCAGCATCGGGTGGGGCAAAGCCTGGAGCCGCGCGGCGATCTCAGGCTCAGAGGTCTTCAAGACGTCCTCTGCCGAAAGGCCGTTCTTCGGCGGCACCGGGTCGAGCCCCCCGGGATTGAACGGGTGACATCGGGTCAGGCGCCGCGCCGCCAGAGCGCTGCCCTTGAAGGGGCCGTGCACGGCGATCGCCCCCATCGCGTAGACGCTGCACGAGGGGTGAAAGCGGCACATCGGCGGCAGCAAGGGAGAGATCGCCCACTTGTAGAAGCGCAGCGGCACCAACAGCAGCTGCACCACCAGGGAGCGGATCATGCGCGTGAGAACTTCGAAGTGAGGTCCCGCTCGATGCGCTCGTACGCGCGCACGATGCGCGCCCAGTCGGCCTCTTTGGCGCTGCTTCTGGCGATGAAGACCATGTCGAGGCCTTTGGGCAGACTGGCTCTCCGCACCCGGAACAGCTCTCGTAAGCGTCGGCGGATGCGGTTTCGCACCACGGAGGGGCCGACCTTGGTGGATACCGTGAGCCCCAAACGCGTGAGCCCATCGGCTCTTCCATTGGGCAACACCAGGCACAGCAGGCAGTCAGCGGTCAGCTTCTGGCCCTTGTCCTGGACCCGCAGGAACTCGCTGCGCCGGCGCAGGCGCACCTCCTTGGGGAAGGTGAA
>VFKJ01001207.1 GCA_009885595.1 Myxococcales bacterium
CTGTTCACCCGCGCCCTCGCGCCCACCAAGGGCAAGCGGCGCGGCCACAAGGAGGTCGCATGACCTCTGCACCTCTCCCCATGAGAACCACCACCATGTTCCGCAACACCCTGCTGCTGTGCGCGCTCGCCCTGGCTGCCTGCAAGAAACCCGCAGCGGCCCCCGAGGCCGGCGCCAGCAAGCCGACCGCCCTCGCGCTGCCGCCGGTGAAGGTCGAGACCGGCTCGATCGAGCACCGGCAGATGCCGCGCTACCTCACGCTGACCGGCAGCGTGTACGCCGATCGCCAGTCGGACATCGCCGCCAACGTCTCGGGCCGGGTGACCAACACCTACGTCGAGCGCGGCATGCCGGTGAAGCAGGGCCAGGTGATCGCGGTGGTCGATTCCCGCGCCGCCGGCTTCCAGGTGGCCGCCGCGGTGGCGCAGAGCCAGGCCGCGCAGACCCAGGTCAACCTCGCCAAGCAGGACTGCGAGCGCGCCGACACCCTCTTCGCCCAGGGCGCGATCGCCAAGGCCGAGTTCGAGCGCCTCAAGACCCAGTGCACCGCGCAGCTGTACACGGCCAACGCCGCCCAGGCGAACGCCGACCTCGCCAACAAGTCGGCCAGCGACACCATCATCCGCGCGCCCTTCGACGGCGTGATCGGCGAGCGCTTCGTGAACGTCGGTGAGTACGTGCAGCCGCCCACCCGGGTGGCCTCGGTGTTCGCCGTCAACCCGGTGCGCGTCAGCCTCTCGGTGCCTGAGCCCGCGGTGGCGCTGGTGAAGGAAGGCCAGACCCTCGAGCTGCAGGTGTCCTCCTACCCGGGCAAGAGCTTCCCCGCGACGGTGCGCTTCGTCTCGCCCGCCCTGCGCCCCAACACCCGAGATCTGATCGTCGAGGCCTCGGCGAAGAACGAGGCCGGCGAGCTGCGGCCCGGCATGTTCGCCACGGCGAAGCTGGCGGTCGGAGAAGACGAACAGCCCACCGTGCCCATCTCGGCCATCAAGGTCGAGGGCACCGTGCGCCGGCTCTTCCTGGCGCGCAACGGGCAGGCCTTCGAGGTGGTGGTGCAGACCGGGGTGGAGAAGGACGGGCGCATCGCGGTGCTCGAGCCGCTCGCCGCCGGTGAGAAGGTGATCCTCACTCCTCCGCCCGGGCTGCGCGACGGCTCGTCGATTCAGTAACGGAAAGCGACCAGGTACCTCCCATGCAATGGCTCGCAGAGTTGTGCGTGAAGCGGCCCGTCTTCGCGACGGTGCTCTCCCTCGTCATCATCGTCGTCGGCAGCGTCTTCTACCGGCAGCTGGGCGTCGATCAGTTCCCCAAGATCGACTTCCCGGTGATCGTCGTCACCACCATCCAGCCCGGCTCCTCGCCCGAGGACATGGAGCGCGAGATCTCCGACAAGCTGGAGGGCGCGGTCAACACCATCAGCGGCATCGACGAGCTCCGCAGCGTCTCGGCCGAGGGCGTCAGCCAGGTCATCATCCAGTTCCTGCTGGAGAAGAACGTCGACGTCGCTTCCCAGGAAGTGCAGCAGAAGGTGAACACCGTGCTGGCCGAGCTGCCCAGGGGCGTCGACCCGCCGGTGGTGCAGAAGATCGAGCCTGACGCGCAGCCGGTGCTCTTCATCGCCCTGCGCGCGCCGGACAAGTCGGTGCGAGAGGTGACGGACATCGCCGACCGCGTGGTGCGCCGCCGCCTGGAATCGGTCAGCGGCGTGGGCAAGGCCGTGCTGCTCGGGGGCCGCAAGCGCCAGATCGACGTGCTGGTCGACCCGGTGAAGTTGAAGGCGCTGGGCATCAGCCCGCTCGAGGTGGGCGCGGCGATCAACGCGCAGAACATCACCCTGCCCGGCGGGCGCGTGGACACCAGCCGCGACTACTTCACCCTGCGCGTCAACGGCCGGGTGCAGTCGGTCGACGAGCTGCGCGCCATCATCATTCGCGACGTCACCGGCCGCTCGATTCGCCTCGACGAGCTGGCCACCGTGGTCGACGGCGTGCAGGACGCCGACACCGGCGCCATGTGGAACGGCGAGCGCACCGTGCTGCTCTCGTTGAGCAAGCAGTCGGGCACCAACACCGTCGCGGTGGTGGACGCCATCAGGGCGCGCATGCTCGACGTGCAGAAGGAGCTGCCGCCTGGCTACAAGCTCGAGGTGCAGCGCGACGGCTCGGCGGTGGTGCGCACCGGCACCGAGGCGGTCACCGAGCACTTGATCCTCGGCGCGATCTTCGCCGCCATCATCGTGCTGCTGTTCCTGGGCAACCTGCGCAGCACCATCATCGCCGCGCTCGCCATTCCCACCTCGATCATCGGCACCTTCGCGCTGATGAAGCTGCAGGGGTACACGCTCAACTCCATCACCCTGCTGGCGCTCGCGCTGGCGGTGGGCATCGTGATCGACGACGCCATCGTGGTGCTCGAGAACATCTTCCGCTTCGTGGAAGAGAAGGGCATGGACCCCAAGCGCGCCGCCATCGAGGGCACCCGGGAGATCGGCACGGCCGTGATGGCCACCACGCTCTCGCTCATCGCGGTGTTCCTGCCCATCGCCTTCGTGGCCGGCATCCCCGGGCGATTCCTGGGCAGCTTCGGCATCACGATGTCGTTCGCCATCGCGGTGTCGCTGTTCGTCTCGTTCACGCTCACCCCCAGCCTCGCCTCGCGCTGGCTCAAGGCGAAGAAGCCAGGCGATCACTCGCGCTCGACCCTGGAGCGGATCACCGACGTCTTCTACCGCCCGGTGGAGCGCGCCTACACGGGGCTGCTCACCTTCGTGATGAAGCATCGGTGGATCGTGGTGCTCGCTTCCGTCGCCTCGCTGGTGGCGATGGTGCCGCTGGCGGGGAAGGCGAGGAAGGGCTTCCTGCCCATCGACGATCGCGCGCAGTTCGAGGTGGTGGTGCGCCTGCCCGAGGGCCGCTCCGTGCCGGCCACCGAGCTGGTGGGCGAGCGGGTGGCCCGAATCATCCGCGACATGCCGCAGGTGACCGCCACCCTGGTGACCATCGGCGACGACGCGGCGAAGACGCCCAACCTCGCGCGCATCTACGTGAAGCTGGTGCCGCCCGACCAACGGGAGATCTCCCAGAACGACCTCAAGAACGTGGTGCGCGAGAAGATCCTCCCCACGCTGCCGCCCGAGCTGAAGGTGACCATCGCCGACGTGAACGAGTTCGGCGGCGGTCAGGCCACCCAGCGGGTGCAGTACATCCTCGCCGGGCCCGACCTGAACGCGCTCACCACCGCGACCCCGCGCATCGTGGAGCGGATCAAGAAGGAGATCCCCGGCGCGGTGGACGTCGACAGCACCCTGGTCTTAGGCAAGCCCGAGCTGGGGGTGTTCGTCGATCGCGAGCGCGCCGCCGACTTGGGGGTGCAGATCGTCGACGTGGCGCAGGCGCTCCAGTACCTGGTCGCCGGCCAGAAGGTGTCGACCTA
>VFKJ01000758.1 GCA_009885595.1 Myxococcales bacterium
GCCGGTGCAGGGATTCAGCTCGAGCCGACACGGACTTTCGCCGCAAAGCAGACATCTGCAACGCCTGCATCACCGAGCGCTCGTGCGTGGAAGCGACCTTCGCGTGCGCCACCCAGTGCGTCTCGGTGGTGCCCTAAGAGGGGCGTGCGCCGCCTCGACGCGGGATGTACCTTCTTCCCGTGAGCCCCTGGCGACCGCCCGCCGCGCGCAGGGGCTACCGCGAGCTGGGCGCCGCCTGGGCCGAGCAGCAGCTCACGCCTTGAGCTCGGCTCTCCGACGAGAAGTAGCTGGAAAAGGGCGAGGTCTTCGGGTGGCGCCGGCCGGGGCGGTGTGTAGTTTATGCGCTCGATGCCCCAACACTTTCTCTCGCCCCCGTTCGGCTTGCCCGAGGGCCGTGATGCCCGGCTGGTGAAACACCTGGAAGACGACGACTGGGCCTCGGCCATCACCCTGCTGCGCGACGTGGTGACGCCCCAGACGACGACGTGGAAGTGGCTGGTGCTGCTGGCGTACGTGCGCTTTCGCGACGCCGCCGACGTGATGCCTGACGAGCTGGTCGACGCGTCCCGCGAGGCGGTGCAGTTGCTTCACCGCGCGATGGAGCACGGCGCGCCCCACGACGAGGTGGCGCCCTTTCTCGAGGCGGTGGAGCGCACGCTCGATCAACTCTCCCGCGGCGAAGAGGCGCTCTTGGCGCGGCTGGGGCCGGGCGACGACCCCTCGGCCCTCAACGACGAAGAGCTGGAGACCATCTGCTTCCTCGTCGATCGCTCGAACCCCGCGCGGGCCGCGAAGCTCTTCGCCGCGCTGGCGGCGAGGCAGGGACCGCTGGCCACCGCGGCGCGCACCCGGGCGGCCCTGGCGCTCGCACGCAGCGGCGCCTTCGAGGCGGCCAGGCCCGAGCTGGAAGAGGTGCTCACCCAGGACTGGTCGAAGCGGCCCTTGAGCGACGAGCGGCTCGCGCTGGAGGCGGCGGAGACCACCCTGCTCGAGCACGCCAGCGGAGAAGAGTTCGTCGCCCTCTGGCACCTGGCGGAGGCGCGCGGCAAGGCGCTGGCCTTCCCGTTTCCTTCGGCCTGGCCGCACCAGGAGCGCCTGTTCGCCAGGTGCCTCTCGCTGCATGACGTGCCGCGCGCCCGCGCCCTGGCGCAACGCATGGAAGAGGAGCGGCTGGAGCTGCCCCGGGCGTTGGCCGAGCGGCTCAAGGCGGTCCGGCTCGAGCAGGTGTGAGCGTCAGCTCCTGGTGTCGGACAGGATGCCACTCACCTTGCGGCCGGGATTTCCGATGCCTGCGGACCCCAAGCGGCGCTAGACGTGTCAGAAGCAGGCCGCTGCCGAAGTTGGAGTTCCCCCGTGATCGTTTGGAGTCGCATCGACAGTCGCCTCATCCACGGGCAGGTCATCGAAGCGTGGTTGCCGCACCTGCAGGTGAAGCGGGTGGTGGTGGCCGATGACGATGCCGCCGTGGACCCGCTCGCGAAGGCGGCGTACGGGCTCGCCATTCCTGCGGACGTCGAGCTCGTGCTCGCGCCGGTGAAGGGCGTCGACTTCAAGACGCTCGCGAGTGACGGCGTGCCCACCCTGGTGCTCTTCCGCGAGGTGAAGTCGGCGGTGGCGGCGCGCGAGTGGGGCCTGCCCGACGGCATGCTCAACGTGGGCAACGTGCACTCCGGGCCGGGGCGGGTGTCGGTGTCCCGCTCGGTGTACCTCGACCCGAGTGACTCGAGCGCGCTCGCCGCGCTGGCGCAGAGCGGAATGACGGTGCGCGTGCAGGCGGTGCCCAGCGAAACCTCGCTCCCTCTCCCCCCCTGAGGCGTCGCCGGTGCGCTGTCCCGACGCGCCAGGTCGGAGTATGCCCGGCGGGCGCCCGCAGCAGCCTCGGCCGCGCAGAGGAGTTCGCCAATGTCGTCCGTGAGGGTCCGCCCTTGCCCCTGGCTCTTGTCGCTGGTGCTGCTCGCGGGCCTGCTGGCGCACGCGCAGGGCGAGGTGGCCGCCGCGCCTTCGCTGATGCCGAAGGAGGAGCGGCTCAAGCTCTGCGCGAGCTGCCACAACGCCGACGGGA
>VFKJ01000267.1 GCA_009885595.1 Myxococcales bacterium
AGCAGCACCGCGAGCACCGAGAAGGCGACGCGCTGCGCGTGGAGGCCGGGCTCCTTCGGGGCGTTCATTTCAGAAGATCCCGTCTCGCCAGGGCAGGGTGAAGTCCCAGTTGGGGCCGCGGAAGTAGACGCCGATCACCGTCAGCACCACCGAGACGATCACGAACCAGGTGAAGATCCAGAACGGCAGGCTGCGGGCCGCCAGCCAGCGCGAGAGCCCCACCCGGCGCCGGGGAATCGCGCCGGCCGACATCACCGCGCCCACCAACAACAGGGGAATGATCAACGGCCACACCGGGTGCGCGCCGCCCACCGCCAGCACCACCGAGGTCACCCCCAGCACGCCCCACAGCCGCACCAGCCGGCGCTTCCGATTGCGGCCCGCCCACAGCCGACTGCGCACCAGGTTCAGGTCGAAGTACGGGATCGCGGCGAGCGCGAGGATCACCAGGCCCGGCAGCAGCACCCCCGAGACGAAGGGCGAGTAGTAGTGCAGCAGCTCCTGCAGCCCCAGGAAGTACCAGGGCGCCTTCGCCGGGTTGGGGGTCAGGTTGGGGTTGGCGATGGCCTCCAGGGGCGCGTCGAAGGCGATGGACACCAGCACCAGCACGAGGGTGATGGCCAGGAAGGCGACCAGCTCGCGCGCCAGCAGGTGCGGCCAGGTGGAGACCATCTCCTCGGCGTGGGAGGTGCCGCGCCCGCTCGGCTTCTCCACCAGGGGCGTCTGTTCCGCGGGCCCCAGGTAGATGCCCCCGTCCTTGCGCAGCCGCCACACGTGCACCCCGATGCCCACGAAGGCGACGAGGGGGAGCGCCACGCAGTGCAGCACGTAGAAGCGCAGCAGCGCGTTCTCGCCGATCTGCGTGCCGCCCAGGAGCAGGAAGTGCAGCCGCTCGCCCACCAGCGGCGCGGCCGCGGCCATCTTGGTGCCCACCGTCACTGCCCAGAACGCGAGCTGGTCCCACGGCAACAGGTAGCCCGTGTACGAGAGGAAGATGGTGACGACGAAGAGGAAGACGCCCAGCGCCCAGTTGAACTCGCGCGGGGCCCGGTACGCGCCCCGGTAGAAGGTGATCACCATGTGTAGAAAGACCAGCGCCACCATCGCGTGGGCGGCGAACCGGTGCAGGTTGCGCATGAAGAGGCCCAGCGAGACCACGAACTGCAGGTCCTTCATGTCGTCGTAGGCCTGCGGCACCGCCGGCCGGTAGAAGACCATCAACAGCACCCCGGTGATCGTGAGCAGGGCGAAGCAGGCCGCCGACAAGCCCCCCAGGTACCAGGTGCGCGAGAAGGCGATGGCCCGCGAGCGCACCTTGGTGGGGTGAATGTGCAGGAACAGGTTCGAGTACACCGCCAGCGCGCGGTTGCGCACGTCGGTGGGAGCGCCGTGCCGCACCAGCGACTTGTAGACGCGGTTGTCCGTGAGGAACTCGACGACGCGGCTCATGCAGGCATTTCCAAGAGCGAGTCAGGCAGCGCCAACTTCCCCGCATCGACGACGAGCTGCTCGCGCTCGATGGTCAGCTGCAGCCTCACCAGCGACTGCGGCGCGGGCCCGGCGGTCACCGCCCCGCCCAGCGAGTAGCGGCTGCCGTGACAGGGGCAGAAGAAGCCGCGGCGCTCGGCCTCGTACCGGGTGATGCACCCGAGGTGCGTGCACACCGCCGACAGCGCGTAGAAGCCGCGCGGTTCCCGCACCACGAAGACCCGCTGGCGCACCAGCACCAACACGGTGCCGACCGGCACGTCCTCGGGGCGGCCCACGGCGAAGCGGCGCTCCTCTTCGAAGAGCACGTTGGGCTCGATGAAGCGAAGCGTCGCCGCGGCGAGCCCCAGGCCTGCCGCGCCCAGCGCCCCCGAGCCGACGAGGAGCAGGAAGCGTCGCCGCGCCTGCTCTTGGGGCTCGAGACCGGGTTCGGGAGGGTCGTCGTGAGCGGACATCGCGGGCCTCAGTGCGCGTCCATGCCTTCTGCAGGGCACATGTACTTCATCGACTTCGCCGTGAACTCGGCGGCCTGCGCTTTGAGGATCGTCAGCTGCGCCTCGAGCTCGGTGTGGTGCCGGGTCTCTTCGGCGCGGGCCTCGGGGAGCCCCGCCATGCCGGCGACCATCGAGCTGTGCGTCTCCGCCGACGCGCGCACCTTCGCCAGGGCCTCCTTGCAGGCGGTGGTGTTGGGGGCGGCCTTGGCGTCGTCCATGCACATCGCCATGTGGCCCATCATCTTGTCGAGGTTGGTGAGCATCCCGAGGGTCCCGGTGCGATGGGTGGCGTCGAGCGTGGCGATGGCGCTGACGCTGGTGGCGGCCCCGGCCCGGGTGGCGTGCCCGTTGAGCTCGGTCTCGAGCTCGCCGACGTGCGCGGCGACGTCGGTGGACATCGTCTCCATCGACACCTGGGCGGGGCCACAGGCGGCGAAGAGGGCAGCAGCAGAAAGAAAGGTGAGGTGAATGCGCATGGTGAAGCTCCAGGTGAGCCGGGTTTGAGGTGCGGAGAGCGGGGCGCGGCTCGAGCGCCCGCTCCCCGTGGAATCAGTGATCGTGGACTTCCTTCTTCTCTTGAACGAGGGCGCTCTCGGGCAGGGTGTGGCCGCTCATCAGCTCGGTGCCGGCGGTCTCTTCTCCGGCGTCGAGCTCGAGGGTGAGGAGCACCTCGTCGTACTCGGCCAGCAGCTCGCTCGCCTGGAAGGTGTCCACCCCCGACGAACCCAGCTTGCCCAGCCGCATCGGCTCGCCGGCTTCGTGGCGCACCCACACCGCGTAGTGGAACCCGCTGCCGACGAAGGGCAGCGCGGTGGAGCTCAGC
>VFKJ01001042.1 GCA_009885595.1 Myxococcales bacterium
ATGCGATAGCCGCCCACGCTGAGCCCGACGAGCGAAGCGGCGGCGCTGGTGCCGATGAGCCTGTCGATGATGATGGTCTGCGAGAGCGCGGTCATGGCACTGCCGAGCCCTCCTTGCATGCCCCGGCCCAGCCTCAGGGGCCTTGAGAATCAAGGGGCCTCGGGGTGACGCAGACCCGCAGTGGTTCCATCAGCCTGAAGCCACGGCCATCAAAGTCCCGAAGGGCCGATGGGGGTGCACCGCCCACCTCGCAGCTCAACCACGAAGGCTTTGCAGGCTGCGAAGAACTTTCCGACCCCCGAGGTGAGACGTGAGACGGCTGCGCCGACGCTCAGCGCAGCACGTACCGCGTGGTCACCTGGTAGTGATCGCTGGTGGTCGAGACGTAGTTCGTGATCGCCGGAATGGTGACCGAGGCCGACCCCGTCACGTACGAGGTGAACAACCCGTTGTTGAACAGCTGGTGATCGATGGTCGCGCTGAAGCTGGCGGTGGTGCGCCGGTTCGCGTCGGAGAGCTCCTTGGTGCCGAACTTGTAGCGCGTGCCGTCCATCACGAAGTTCGCGAACGGGGTGGGGTTCGACTGGTACGTGGAGCTGTCGACGTCGTCATTCCAGTCGCCGATCACCATCACCTTGTCGGTCGGGTGGGTGGTGTCGAGGTAGCTCTTGAGGGCGGCCGACGCTGCGCCGCGCCGGGTGTAGCCGTCGAGATCCGCGAGCGCCTTCATGTGCATGACGATCACGTAGAGCTGCGTCCCGCCGATGTTCACCAGCACCTCGAGCGGCGGCCGCCCGGCGAAGTCGTAGCTCGACTGGGTGAGGATCAGCCGCGCGGAGACCACCGTCACCTTGCTGGTGCGGTAGATCAACGCCACCTTCTGCTCGGCCGCGCCGTAATAGAAGGTGCCCGCCTGCACCTCGGTGGAGACCAGCGCCGCGAAGCCGGGCAGCCCCGCCACCACGTTCGCGAACTCAGCGGTGCCGACGATCTCCTCGATGCCCCAGAGGTCGACCTCGGGCTTCGCGCGCAGCGCGGTGAGCACGTTGTTCGCCTGCAGCACGTTGTCGCGCGGGCCCAGGTAGCCGCCGTCGGGGTTGGGGGGATCGGCAAACCAGTTGAGGTTCCAACAGCCCACCGTGAGCGCGAGGCCGCCGTCGAGACTGCCGCCTCCTCCACCCGTCGCGCCTCCACCACCACCCGTGACCGCGCCGCCGCCGCCGGTGGCACCGCCGCCTCCGCCTCCGCCATTACCGCCGAAGGGAAGCGCGCAGAAGCCGCCATGGCATTCCATGGTGAGCCCGCAGGTCATGCAGGCAGACCCGTTCACGCCGCAGCTGAAGGCGGACTGGTTCTGGCAACGATCGGTGGCGTCGCAGCAGCCCGCGCAGTTGTCAGGGGAGCAGGTTTCAGCAGGGCAGCCCGTGAGCAGGAGCACCGCCGCGAGCAGGGTGAAGCGGAACATCACCCATTCTCTATCAGCTTCATCTCCCTCCCCTCAAACCCTCTCCCCCGCGGGCGAGAGGGGACGCTCATTTCTATTTTGCACACCTGAGCCCGGGGTCGGTGTCCATCCGACGTTACCCACCCTTCACTCCTCGGAGCTCCCATGCAGCCGCAACTTCCTGATCACCGCCACGCTGGCGCCGTCGTCCTTCCTCCCGTCGGGCCGCGCGGTTCCGCGGGTGCCGTTCCCCCGATGGTCGACCTCGAGTTCGGCTCGTCGCCGGTGCAGGTCGCGGAGCACGTGGCCGCGGGCACCTCGTGGCGCGCCACCCTGGGCTGGCTGGTGCTCGGCGCCGTGTTCCTGGTGGCGCTCTTCGGCACCATGGGCGGCATCCTCTTCCTGCTCGCGCTGGGGGCCGTCACCGCGTGGCTGCAGTCGCGCCGCGTTCGCGCGGTCATCCAGGGGCAGGCGGTGCGCGTCGACGCCGCGCAGCTCCCGGAGCTCAACGTGTGCGTGGAGTCGTTCTGCGCGCGCCTCGGCCTCAAGGAAGTGCCCGAGCTGTACCTCTACGAAGACGGCGCCATCAACGCGTTCGCGCTCAAGCTGGCCGGCAAGCAGATGGTGCTGATGACGGACGACTCCGTGTGGGGCGCGCTCGCCTCGAAGAACCCGCGCGCGCTCGGCTTCGTGATCGGCCACGAGCTGGCGCACATCGCGCTGGGCCACACCTCGGCCCCCCGGCACTTCATTCGCAGCGTGTTCCCCCCGCTGGCGCGCCTCGACGAGCTGAGCGCGGACAACGTGGCGCGCGCGCTGGTCGGTGATGCGCAGGTCGCGTTCGACGGGGTGAAGCTG
>VFKJ01000335.1 GCA_009885595.1 Myxococcales bacterium
GACGGTGAGGGCCCCGGCGAGGTGGGTCTTGGGCAGCAGCACCGCGAACTCCTCGCCCCCGTAGCGGGCGACGAAGTCGGTCTCGCGCACGGCGGCCTTCACGCACGCAGCCGTCGCCTTGAGCACCTCGTCACCGACCTGGTGGCCGAAGTTGTCGTTCACGTTCTTGAAGTGATCGAGGTCGACCAGGATCAACGCGAGGGGATCGTCGTAACGCTGGGCGCGGCGAAACTCTTCACGCAGCCGCTCCTGGAAGTGGCGGTGGTTGGCGACCTGGGTGAGGCCATCGGTGACGGCCAGCTCGTGCAGGCGCGCCGCTTCGGTCTTCGCCCCCAGGAGCGCGCGGTGCAGCGCCATGCGACGGGCCGCGCGCGCCACCACCTCGGACGGCAGCACCGGCAAGAGGAGAAAGTCGTCGCAGCCCTGGCGAAACGCCGCCGCCCGGGCCACCGAGTCATCAGAGCTGGAGAGCAGCAGCACCGGCGTCTGCCCGCCCTCGGAGCGCAGGTGCGCCAGCACGGTCAGCCCGCTGTCACCGGGGAGCTCGACCTTCACGATCGCCAGGTCGATGGGGCCGTCCACCAGGTGGCCCAGGCCCTCGGAAGCGGTGGCGGCGGGGAGCACCTTCGCGCCCGCGTCGATCAGCTCGCGCACCAGTGCTTCCGACGGCGCGTCGTCGACGACCAGCGCTGTCCAGCGGGCCCCCATGCGGCGAGGCATACCGCTGTTCTGCTTCGGGCGCATGCTTGGCGCAGTGAAAGAGGTGTGGGATACGCGGCATATGGCCCGTCCCAGCTTGAGCCTGTTCTTTCCCGCGTGGAACGAGGAGGAGTACGTCGAGCGCGCCGTGAGCCGCGCGAAGGCGGTGCTCGAGCGGCTGGCAGACGATTGGGAGATCATCGTCGTCAACGACGCTTCCACCGATCGCACCAGGGAGATCGCCGAAGGGCTCTCGCGCCGCGACGGGCGGATCCGCTGCGTGTCGCACGAGGTGAACAAGAAGCTCGGCGGCGCGATGAAGACCGGCTTCTCCTCGAGCACCAAGGACATCGTCATCTATTCGGACATGGACCTGCCGTTCGATCTCGACGAGCTCGAGCGTGCGCTCCGCCTGCTCGAGTACCTCGAGGCCGACATGATCTGCGCCTTCCGCTTCGATCGCACCAGCGAGGGCACCAAGCGCATCGTCTACTCGTTCGTCTACAACGCGCTCATCAGCGGGCTGTTCGGGGTGGCGATCAAGGACATCAACTTCAGCTTCAAGGTGGTGCACCGCCGGGTGCTGGAGTCGATCGATCTGAAGGCCGAGGGCTCGTTCATCGACGCCGAGCTGGTGGTCAAGGCCATCCGCAAGGGCTTCAAGGTCTTCCAGATGGGCGTCGACTATTTCCCGCGCACGCGCGGCATCTCGACGCTCGCGAGCCCCTCGGTGATCGTGAAGATCGTCAAGGAACTGGCGACGCTGTTCGAGGACACCCGCAACCCGAGCAACCCTTCGCGGCCGGTACGGCTGCCCCCCGACGTGGCGGCCTTCCCGCCCAAGAAGGCGTCCGGCGCCCCGTGAGCGACGAAACTGTCTCCCTCTCCCTGCGCCAGCGGGGAGAGGGTCGGGGTGAGGGGCCGCGCGCGCAATGATCAGACTCGTCATCAACGCCGACGATCTCGGGCTGCACCCGCGCATCGACGAGGGCATCTTCGCCGCGCACACCGACGGCGTGGTGACGAGCGCGACGGTGCTCGCGACCGGGCCCACCGCCGCCGAAGCCATTCGCCGCGCGGGGCAGACCAAGCTGGGGCTGGGGCTGCACCTGTGCCTCACCACGCACCTGACGCCCGCCGCTGCGCCGCACGCGGTGCGGTGGCTGGCACCCGGGGGCCGCTTCCGCCGCAACTGGGCTGAGCTCTCGGCCGCCTGGCTCGGCCGGCTCATTCCGGCTGAAGAGATCGTCCTCGAGTTCCGCGCCCAGGTGCGCCGGGCTCAGGAACTGGGCGCGGAGCTCGATCACCTCGACACCCACCAGCACCTGCACCTGCTGCCGGGGCTGACCTCGATCGTCGAGGTGCTGGCGGCCGAGCTGGGGCTGCCGATGCGCTGGCCTCAGGAACGCCCCACCGCGCACTGGCTGGTGCATCCCCGCTCGGCCCTGAAGTCTGCGCTGCTGGGCACGCTGGCTCGGGTGAAGCAACCGCGCGGCGTGAAGCGGGTGCGCGCGGTCGGCGTGTTCGAGTCGGGCCGCCTCACCGAGAAGCGGCTGCTGCGGCTCATTCGCGATCTGCCCGAGGGCGACGTCGAGATCGTCACCCACCCCGGCCTCGAGCCAGGCTCGGTGCCCCAGGACCCCGACTGGAGCTACCAGTGGGAGCAGGAGCTGGCGGCGGTGCTCAGCCCGCTGGTGCGAGACGCCATCGCCGCGCGGGGCATCGAGCTGGTGAACTACCGCCAGCTCACCTGAGCTCAGCGGCCCTTCGCCGCGGCGAGTGACGCCGCGAGGTTGGCGATCGAGCGGAAGAGCACCAGCGGGTCGTCCTTCGAGGGAATGAAGCCCTTGCGCGACCAGAAAGCGCTCGCCTCGGTATCGACGGCGTTGACCAGCAAGGCGCGGCCGCCCACCAGCCGGGCGCCTTCGACGCATCTCTCCAGCGTGTGCTTCAGCAACCCGCTCCCGATCCCCTTCCCTGCCCATCGGGTATCGGTCGCCAGTTGCCCGAGCAGGAGACACGGAACGGGATCGGGGGGCTGACCGGTTCGAATGGACCGCGGCAGTGACGAGGGCACGACCGCCGTGGGCGCCAGGCCGTAGTACCCGATTACACGGTGGGCCTGATGCACCACCATCACCACCGTGAAGCCTCTTTGCTGATTCGAGAGCGCTCGGACCTTGAGCCACCGATCGAGCGACGGCTTCCCGCACGAGAACTCGGAGACGTCATGCCGAGCCGTCAAGAGCTCAGGCGCTGAGATGTTCATTCCCAGGGGGATTTGCGCGCGAGCACCTTCACCAACGCCCGGACTGGCTTGCCCTGGCCGGCGATGGCCCTGGCGAAGGCGGCGAACCCCGCCCCTGACATGCCGACGACGGCACGTTCCATCACGACGTCCGCAGCGGCACGCACCGCGGCTTCGCGCACGAACTCGGTGCGGGAGCTTCCGCGAATCGTGGCCGCGCGATCGATGAGCTCGATGTCGCGCGAGGGCAGTCGCATCGACAGCGGGTATTCCTTCTTCGTCGCCGGGAGCGCCATGGGGAGAAACGTAGTGCGGTTTGCACTACGCCTCAACCCCGGGCCTGATCGTTCGGCGAGGACGTCAGCCGATGTCCGGATCGCAGGCACAGCTGGCCGCGTTGCAGTGCGTACCGGCACCGCAACCGCCACAGTCCATCGGGCACACGCACGAGCGCTGGCTGGGATCGCAGACGAGCGGCGCCACGCAGGTGCCACCGCACGCGTCGCCGTTCGGGTCAGGCGAGCCGTCGTTCCAGTACTTGTAGCTGACGGCCACCTGCACGCCGGCCGCGCTGGGAATGCAGTTGCCGAAGAACACGATGCGCCGCGTGGCCGCGTCGATGTCCCACCCGTTGGTGCGATCGCGCGGGACGTCGGCGGTGGTGCAGGCGCCGCGGGTGGTGGCGACCGCCACCTTGATGGTGGCGGAGATGGGCGGGCGCTGCAGCTGCGTGCCGGTGCCGCCGATGACCGCGGTGAGAATGGCGTCGATGGTGGCCGCCTGCTGCGCCTGCTGCTGCGCGGTGGGCGAGCCCGGGTTGAACACCAAGATGTCCCCCAGCACGCCGCCGGTGGCGCGGATGAGCGAGTGGTACTTGCCGGGGACCGTCTCTCCGCTGTCGCCGCAGCTGCCGCCCTCGGGGCAGATGATGCCGTGCGCCACCGCGCGGGTCGCGATGCGCTGGTTCAGGTACGTCTGCATCACCGCCGCGGTGATCGAGGACTGCTCGAGCGTGTCGGTGAGGAAGATGTAGTGCGCCTGCGCGTCGGTGCGGAACGGGCCCGCGATGGGCGAGTGGTTGCGATCCATGAAGCTCTGGGTGCCCGAGAACCCCCTCTCGCTTCCGCTCCCGCCGGTGCCGAACGCGCCGGCGCCGCTGAACCAGGAATTCATCGTGGGGAGGCTGGTGGTCCAGTCCCGAATCGAGCCCTGCCAGGAAGTGCCGTACCAGCCGGTGGTCACGCCCGCGGCGCGCCAGTCGAGGCCCGCGGCCCCCAGCTTGGTGCCGAAGAGCGAGCCCGCGTTGGCCACCGCGGTCTGAGAGCTCTGCATCGAGCAGCTGTCGTCCACCACCCAGAGGAAGTCGACCTTCGCGTTCACCGTGGCCGCGAACACCTCGCACTGGGTGTTGGCGAAGTCGCCGAACTGCGCGAGCGCGGTGCCGCCGGCGGTGTCGTCGACCCGGAAGAGCGCCTGGCCGCTGTAGAGGCTGGCGGGGATGAGGGCGATCACCACCACCGCGCGCGTGGGCGTGCGCCGCACGTACTCGGCCACCACCTTGAAGGGCCCGTTGACCCCCGCGGTGCCCGAGAGGAGCCCGGTGGCGTTCATGCCCAGGTAGTTCTGCACGATGGTGTTGATGCGCGCCTTGGCGTCGGCGCCGCCGCTGACGTCGTAGATCGCGCGCACCGAGCCGCTGAAGCCGTCCCAGGTGGCGAAGGTCTGCGTCAGCTGACCCGACACGCCGGTGATCTTCGAGCGCCCATCGGCCTCCTCCGCGCTGCCGTCCGCGCCCGCGGGCACCTTGGAGATCGCGATGCCGGCGATCTTCGTGGACGCGTCGTAGAAGACGAAGCCCGCCTCCTCCATGCCGGTGCCGGTGACCCTCGAGACGCGGGAGACCTCGGCGAAGTTCGGCACCAGGGCCACCTGCACGTCGCTGGGGCCGCTGCTGTGGAAGGTGATCGGCCGCAGGTTCGTGGTCGCGCACGCCTGGTTCGCCACGCCCGTCCCGTCCGAGGGGAGCGAGGGGTTGAGCTCGCCGGGGTCGACGCGGCCGTTCAAGTTGGTGTCCTCGGCCCCGTCCTGAATGCCGTCGCCGTCGGTGTCGGCGCTGCACGCGTTGGTCTTCACCGCGCTGTCCGCGTCGTAGGTCGCCACCGTGTACATGCAGCCCATCGGGTCGGCGCCCACCGGCTGCAGCCCACCCTCCACCCCGTCAGGCAAGCCGTCGCCGTCGGTGTCGCGCCGGGTGGCGTCGGTCACGCACCCGGCGGCCATCGCGACCTCCTCGCCGTCGGAGTACCCGTCGCAGTCGGTGTCCTTGCGCTGGGGATCGGTCTCGGTCGGCTGACGACGGCCGTCGCGGTTCGCGTCTTCCGCGCCGTCGTTCACGCCGTCGCCGTCGCTGTCGGCGAGCGTGGGGTTGGTCTTCGAGTTCGGGTCCGTGTCGGCCACGAAGGTCGCAGCGCAGGTGGTGGCGACGCTGCTCGTCTTGCCCACCTCGAGCCCGTCGCGCACCCCGTCGCCGTCGGAGTCGGCGTTGCACGGATCGGTGTGCGCGGTGCCGTAGAGGGTGCCGTACTCTTCTGCGTCGGAGAGCCCGTCGCAGTCGGTGTCGCGGCCCGCGTTCAAGCCCGCCGCGTTCGGGTCGCAGCCCGTCACCACCCCGCCGCCGCCGGTGCCGGCGCCGCCGCCGATGGCGCCACCACCCGTGCCGCCGCCCGCACCGCCGCCACCACCGGGGCCACTGCCGGTGCCGATCGTCGCGCGGCACTCGCCCATCGTGCACACCTGCCCGGTCGAACAATCAGTGAA
>VFKJ01000437.1 GCA_009885595.1 Myxococcales bacterium
CACCGGGGTGGTGAAGTAGTTCTTCACCGTGGCGCCACGGTAGGTGGTCTCCACCACCATTGCCTTGAGGGTGTAGCTCCCGAGGTCGAGACCGAGAACGCGAGCCATGGTTATTCCTCTCTCCAATAAACGAGGCGCCCGAGGGTGTCGTCGAGCCGCACCACCGCGGTGATGGTGCGCGAGACGTCGCCTGCGGTGCCGGTGACGCGCACGCGGTAGGTGGTGCTCTTGTCGCCGATGTAGCGGTTGCCCTGCACGTTGTTCTGAATCGCCGCGTTCACCGGGATGCCGGCGGCCGCCACCAGGTTCACGAAGTCGCCGACGTTCATGCCGAAGAGCGCGAACATGCGCGCCGCGCGGATCTTCTTGATCAGCGTGTCCATGAAGATGGGGTCGGCCATGCGCGGGTCGGGGCGCAGCGGGTCAGCCACCGAGCGGATCGCCACCTCGAGGAGGATGGGATCGTCGGTGTTGATGTTCAGCCGCGAGTTCACGTTCGGGTAGACGGTCAGCTTGTCCTTGAAGGCCGCCATGAAGCGGTCGTTCACCCCGTGCACCATGAAGAGCTCGTCGAGGCTGTCGAAGCGGGCGTTCTTCGCGCGGTAGGCCGGGTCGTACTTCACGTAGCCGCCGTTCTCGTCGGAGAAGCCCTTGAGGAACGGGTCGCCGGTGCCCGAGAGGTTCAGGGTCGCGCCGCTCTCGTCTTCGTCGACCCAGTCGCGGAAGTTGGTGATCACCTCGACGGGCGTGAGCTTCACCCGGTTCGAGTCTTCCTTCTCGAAGAGGAACTCGTACTTCTTGTCGCCCAGGGTGCTGATGAGCATCAGCAACAGCGGCATCGAGGTGCCCTGGGGCGCGTCGAGCTTGTTCAAGTTGATGCGCTCTTCTTCGTCGGTGATGACGGTGTCGAAGCAGCCGGTGAAGCTGCCGAAGCGGCGGGTGGCCTGCTCCTTGGCGAGCTCAGGGTTCTCGTCGTCGAAGTCGAACTTCTTGCTCAGGCCCGACTTCTTGATCACCGAGTCCTTCTCGTCGTACTCGGGCACCATCTGCTCGAGCATGTGGCAGTCGACCTTCGCCATCTTCCACAGCTGAATCGACATGCTGCCGCCGCCGGCTCCCGCGCCCCCTGCACCCCCGGCCAACGCGGCCAGGCCACCAGCGCCGCCCGCGAGCGCGGCCAGCGGGTTCGCTCCGCCGGCGGCCCCACCGAGGAGCGCCGCCAGGGGATTTCCTGCGCCGCCGGCGCCGCCCATCAACGTCTGCAGCATGCCGCCCAGGTTGGGGATCTGGATCGCGTCGAGCTGCTTCTGGAAGCGCAGCATCAGCCGCGAGATCGCGATGCCCGACTTGGCCAGGTAGTGCGCGCGCAGCTCGTCGCGCTGGTTGGTGGCCAGCCGCAGCTCGACCACCGAGTTGTACCGGACCTCGTTGGCCACCAGCGCCAGCACCGCGATGCCCACCAGCACCAGCAGCATGGCGATGCCGCGTTCACTGCTCCTGCGCGAGCGACGTTTCCCGGGCTTCATTCGTACCTCGGGAACTCGGTGTTCAACATGATGCGCGTCTGGGTGGTGTACTTGACCTCTTTGCCGTTCTCGTCGACCGCGGTCAGGGTGATCTTCACCCGGGTGGGCAAGATGCTCTTGCGCTCGGAGCGCCGGGAGTCCCACTCGTCTTCCCACTGCTTGCGCTCGCTGTTCCAGTACTGGAACTCGATCTTCTTGGCGCCTTCGAAGAGGGTGTCCTCGGTGCCGCCGCGCTCCATGCTGCGCTCCTCGAGCCGCACGTTCTCCCGGCGCACCAGGTCCATCCGGCCGCGCGCCTTGGGGTCAGGCGAACTCTTCACGCTGTACTGCACCACCATCTGATCCGACTCCTTGGCGTCGGAGTACAGGCGCTGGTGCGAGAGGGTGGTGAAGACCAGGTCGTCGCGCTTGCCCACGAAGTTGCTGGGGCGATCGTAGGCGTCGCGGTACCGCTTGGCGTCGTAGCGATCGCTCACGTAGGCCGCGCCGATCTC
>VFKJ01000559.1 GCA_009885595.1 Myxococcales bacterium
CGGGGGGGCTGCTGATCGTGAACAGCTCCGCGTTCGATCTGAGGAACCTGGCCAAGGCCGGTTACGCGACCAACCCGCTGGAAGACACCGCGGTGATCGAGAAGTACCGCATGCACGCGGTCGACATCGCGTCGCTCACCCAGACCTCGCTCGCGGGCCTGGACCTGAACACCAAGGAGAAGGAGCGCTGCAAGAACTTCTTCGCGCTCGGGCTGATCTCGTGGGTGTACTCGCGGCCGCTCGAGCCCTCGTTCGCCGCGATCAAGGATCGCTTCAAGAAGAACCCCGTCTTCGTGGAAGCGAACACGCGCGTGCTGAAGGCGGGCCATGCCTATGGAGAGACCGCCGAGCTGTTCGCGGAGAACTACGGGATCGAGAAGGCCAACCTCCCGCCGGGGCACTACCGCAGCATGACGGGCAACCGCGCGATGGCGTGGGGGCTGCTCGCGGCGGCCGAGCGCACCGGAGTGCCGGTGGTGTTCGGCGCGTACCCGATCACCCCGGCCAGCGACATTCTCCACGAGCTGGCCGCCCACAAGAACTTCAAGGTGCGCACCTTCCAGGCGGAGGACGAGATCGCCGCCGTCGCTTCGGCCATCGGCGCGTCTTACGGCGGCGCGCTGGGGGTCACCTGCAGCAGCGGCCCGGGCATCGCGCTCAAGGGCGAGGCGATCGGGCTCGCGGTGATGACCGAGCTGCCGCTGGTGATCATCGACATTCAGCGCGGTGGTCCTTCCACCGGCCTGCCCACCAAGACGGAGCAGGCAGATCTGATGCAGGCCCTCTACGGCCGCAACAGCGACTCGCCGATCGTCGTGCTCGCGCCGGCGAGCCCCGGCGACTGTTTCTTCATGGCCTACGAGGCCGTGCGCATCGCGGTGAAGTACATGGTGCCGGTGATGGTGCTGTCCGACGGGTACCTGGCGAACGGCTCGGAGCCGTGGCTCATCCCCGACGTGAACGAGCTGCCGCCGATTCCTGTCGCGTATCGCACTGACCCCACCAACTTCGGCGCGTATCAGCGCGATCCGAAGACGCTGGCGCGCCCGTGGGTGAAGCCGGGAACGCCGGGGCTCGAGCACCGCATCGGCGGCATCGAGAAGGCCGATGGCACCGGGCACATCAGCTACGAGGCCGACAACCACGACAAGATGGTGAAGCTGCGCGCGGAGAAGGTGGCGCGGGTCGCCGACGACATCGCGCCGCTCGTGCTCGACGGCGAGGACAGCGGTGACGTGCTGGTGGTGGGGTGGGGCGGCACCTGGGGGGCGATCACCGCCTCGGTGGAGCAGGCGCAGGAACAGGGCAAGAAGGTCACCGCCGTGCACCTGCGGCACTTGAACCCGCTGCCGCGCGATCTGGGCCCGTTGCTCAAGCGCTTCAAGAAGGTGCTGGTGCCGGAGATCAACAGCGGTCAGCTGATCAAGATCCTCCGCGCGGAGTACCTGGTTGACGCGAAGGGCTTCAACCGCGTGCGCGGGCAACCACTCCACAGCCAGGAACTGCTCCAGGCGATCACTGAGCTCATCGAGGTGAAGTCATGACGACGCCGGCGAAGTACACCAAGAAGGACTTCGAGACCGATCAGGACGTGCGCTGGTGTCCGGGGTGCGGGGACTATTCGATCCTCGCGACGGTGCAGAAGATCATGCCGGACCTCGGCATCCCAAAAGAGAACATCGTGTTCGTCTCGGGCATCGGCTGTTCGAGCCGGTTTCCGTATTACATGAACACCTACGGCTTCCACACCATCCACGGCCGCGCGCCGGCGGTGGCGACGGGCCTCAAGCTGGCGCGGCCCGATCTGAAGGTGTTCCTCGTCACCGGAGACGGCGACGGCCTGTCGATCGGCGGCAATCACTTGATGCACGCGATTCGCCGCAATTTGGATATCAACATCATCCTGTTCAA
>VFKJ01001038.1 GCA_009885595.1 Myxococcales bacterium
GAAGAAGCGGCACACTCGCTCAGACACATAGGCGTCGATGCCCACCACTGGCAGCCCTCGCCTTCCCCCCTGCGCGTAGCTCGGCAAGAGGGTGGTGCGCTGATCTCCGGTGAGCTTCTGGAGCGCGCCGTAGACGTTCCAGTGTTCGCTGGTCAGCTCGGTGCGATCGAGCCCGAACACCCCCGCGTCGGTCTCGAAACGCACTGTGTTCTCGAGCGTGGTCTGGCAGGTGGGCACCTGAATCTGGAGCGAGGCTGGAGGCGTCTGGCGTTCGGCGTAGCCGGGCAGCGCGTTGACGTAGAGCCAGGAGGAGCCGCACCCCTCGCCCCGTCCGCTGAACTCGAAGAAGACGGGATCGCGCCCCATCTCCACCAACTCGTGCAGCTCGCCGTTCTTCGAGGAGCGCCCAGACCGCTTCACCTTGCCTTCATCTAGCAGCGCGCCCCTCACGGGCGGATTCGAGCGGGACGCCGCATAGACGCGCCAGTCGAGCCCGGGGAGTTCGTCCGCGGAGACCGGCGTGGACGAGAGCGTCTTCGAGCTCCAGTCGAAGGGCGCGAGCACCAGCTCGAAGCGGCCCACGTCTCCCGCGGCGAGGCGGATGAGCTCCTGCTGGGCGATCGCCTGCCGCTCCTTCTCGCGAAACGCGACCGCGGCCACCCCGGCGCCGAGGGCGATGAGCGTGATGAGGGTGAACGCGCCGGTGAGCGTGAAGCGCCGACGGCGCTCCAAGCGGGCTTGGCGCGCCTTGCCCGCCTCGAGGAAGTCGCGAGGCAGCGAGGTGAGCGACACGTTCCACTGCTGCACGCGGCGGGTGACGTCGAGCAGCGCCTCGTTGAGCCAGGTCTCGTCGTCGCGGCGGCCGCGCCTGTCCCACATGAGGGCGGCCTGCTCGAGCTCCTGCGTGAGGCTGCGCGCTTCCTGCGTCTCGGCCAGCCAGCGCGCCAGCTGCGGCCAGCTCGCCACCAGCGACTCGTGCGCCAGCTCCAGCAACGGCGCGCCGCTGTCTTCGGTGCGCGTGGTCACCACCAGGCGCTGCGCGAGCAGGCGATCGAGCGCCGCGCCGGCCTCGGGGGCGAGGCCCTGCATCAGCTCCTCGCGGGTGCGCGGCTTCCGGGTGCCGTCGGCGTTCACCAACCGCAACATCAACGTGCGGGTGAGCCGCCGCTCGGAGGGGAGCAGTTCGGACACCAGCCGCTCGGCGTGCGTGGCGAGCGCGCCCACCGCGCCCCCCATCGCGTCGTACTCTCGCCGGAGAATGAGTCGAAACGCGGCGTGGCGCCGCTCCCACAGCGCCTGGCAGGTGAACTGAAGCAGGGGCAACGCAGCCGGCAGCCCCGCCAGCTCCGACGCGATCTGCTCGGGCAACATGGGGTCGTCGAGGGCGTAGTCCACCCGCTCCAGCGGGCCGGTGATCGCCTCCTGCAAGGCCGCCTTGCTCAGTGGGTGGAGCAGCAGCATCGAGTGCAGCGAGGGGCTGAGCTCGGGCAGCGCGGCGAACTCACCCAGGAAGTCCGAGCGCACGGTGACCATCAAGCGCCACGGCTCGTCGGGTGAAGCGGCCAGCGCGAGTGCGCGCAGCACCGCGCGGCGATCGGCCTCGTCGGTGAGCGTCACCAGCTCCTCGAACTGATCGATGAAGAGCAGCAGCCGCCGCCCCGCCGCCCGGCTTCTCAGCTCGGTCACCAGGGCGGCCGGCCTCGATTGCAGCGAGCCCACGTCGCACCCCAGCGCGCTGGCGAGGCTCGCCCAGGGGCGCCGCCCGGGACGCAGGGTGACGATGTCCCAGGCGCCGCTCTCGCGCAGCCGCGGCAGCACGCCTGCGAACACGAAGGAGCTCTTGCCCACCCCGGAGGGTCCGACGATCGGCACCAGCGCGTCGGTGCGCAGCCGCTCCAGCGCGGCGTCGATCTCCTGCGCGCGGCCGTGAAAGTCGGGCGCGTCGAGCTCGGAGAAGGCCTCCAGCCCGCGGAAGGGAGAGCGGCCTTCCACCTCGTCGCGCCCCGCCAGCAGCCGATCGATGCGCGACACCACGTCGGCCGCCGAGGGCCGCTCGTTCGGATCGAGGCGCAGGCACTCGCTCACCAGCGAGGAGCAGGGCGCTGCCTGCACCCGGCCGCCCAAAATCACCGGCCTGGGCGCGAAGGCCAGCTGCGCCAGCGCGTCGTCGGAGATGGGCCGCACGCCTTCCAGCGCCTCGTGCAGGAGGATCCCCAGGGCCCACACGTCCATCGCCGCGCGCGGCGCCCCCTCGTTCCAGCGCTCGGGCGCCATGTACGCGGGCGTGCCGGAGGCGGCGGCCGCCTCGGCGCCCACCAACCGCGCCAGCCCGAAGTCCACCACCCGCACCCGGCCGTCGCGCGGCAGCAGCACGTTCTCGGGTTTCAGATCGGCGTGGATGACGTCGTGCCGATGCGCCTCGGCCAGCGCGTCGGCGATCGCCCGCGCGATGCGCAGGGCTTCCGGGCCGGTGACGGGGCCGCGATCGAGCCGCTCGCGCAGCGTCTCGCCGTCGAGGTACTCGAGCGCCAGCCAGGGCCGGCCCTCGAACACCCCGGCCGCGTAGACGGTGACGATGTGCGGGTGGTTGAAGCGGGCGGTGAGGCGCGCCTCGGCTTGGAAGCGCTCGAGCCGTTTGGCGTCGAGGGAGCCCGCTTTGATTAACTTGAGCGCGACCCGGCGGCCGAGGTCTTCGTCGAACGCGAGGTAGACTTCGCCCATCGCGCCGGTCGCCACCAACCGGGTCAGCCGGTAGCCATCGACGAGCTCGCCCGACTTCAGCATGGTGCTCCCTCTCCCTGCGCCAGCGGGAGAGGGTCGGGGTGAGGGGCCAGGCCCGCCGCGCCCCTCACCCGGCGCTGCGCGCCGACCTCTCCCCGCTGTTCGCAGGGAGAGGTTTCTCCGTCATCATCACTGCAGGAAATTGACCTGCACCTTCACGGTGGTGTTCGCCTCTACCCGCACCAGCTTCGTCTGGGGAGGAAACTCGGGGTTGGTGAAGGTGCAGGAGTAATTCCCCACCGGCACCGACTTGTCCTGGAAGGGCGTGGTGTCCTTGATGCCGGCCTCCCGGCACTCCACCTCGGCCCAGGGCTTCACCACGAAGCGCACCGTGCCACGGCCTTCGGGCGTCACGTTCTTCACCACGGGCCTGACGGTCTTCCCCACGGGCTTGAGCGCGTAGCGGTGCGGATCTTCCGCGGCCTCGGCGACGGTGAAGCGCTCGGTCACCGGCTGGTGGCCGGAGAGCTCGAGGTGCACCTCCACCACCGTCTTGTACGGCAGCGGGCGGGAGAAGGGCGTGACGCCCACCACCGCGCCGTCGAGCCTCACCTCGGCCCCGGGCGGCTCTGAGTCGATGGTCATCAAGGCGGTCTTCACCACCAAAGGAGCCACCACCTCGGGCGGCAGCTGCTGCGCCGCGAGCACGATCTTCCCCAGGCTCTCGGGGACGCCCGCCTTCAGCACCACCGAGCGCGACGCGCCGACGAAGCCCTCCTTCTCCACGGTGAGCGAAAGTTCGCCCGGCTCCAGGCCGTCGAGCGTGCACGGGGTGGTGCAGACCACGGCGCCGTTGCGTTTGACCACCGCGCCCGACGGCTCGGAGTCGAGGCTCACCTGCGCCAGCTTCGGCGTCGAGCTGATCACCCAGAAGCCGACCGCGAGCACCGCCACCAACATCAGCCCGCCCAGGGCGACCAGCGGCTTGCGCCTCGACACGTTGTTCTGCGTCGGCATGCTGGCGTCGGTGTGGGTGAGCGCCGCTGGCCTCGCTTCCGGAATGGGCCGGGCGGTCTCGAGCGCACGCTCCAGCGCCTTCTTCGAGCTGCTGCCGCTGCGGCTGCCGGGGCGCTCGGCGGCGGTCTCCTCCAGCTCGCGTTTGAGCTTCGCCTCCGACCTGGTGGCGCGGCCCGACTTCGTCTGCCGGGGCAGCCGATCGAACGAGGGAGTGGCCTTCTCGGGCGCGTCTTCTCCGCGCGAGGCCTCGGCGCTCTCGACCAGCAGCCGGCCCTCTTCCTGCTCGTTGCGCAGGCGCTCGGCGTAGATGTCGTGCATGAACAGCCCGAGCGCGGCGGTGCTCGCGGGTTGTCCGTGCGTCATCAGCCAGGTCTCGAGCGCCGCGCCCAGCTGCCGCGCCTCGGGGTAGCGCTGGGTTCGATCCTTCGCCAGCGCCTTCATCACGATCGCGCCCAGATCGGCCGGCACCCGGTCGTTCACCTCAGAGGGGCTGGCGAGCTTGCACTCGGTCACCGCGTTGAGCGTCTGGATGTCGGTGGCGCGCTTGAAGAGGCGGGTGCCGGTGAGCAGCTCGTACAGCACCACGCCCAGCGCGAAGATGTCGGTGCGGCAGTCGATCGGCTGCCCGGCGGCCTGCTCGGGCGACATGTACGAGTACTTGCCCTTGAGCACGCCCGACTTGGTGACGGTGGCCTGGTCCGCCGCCTTGGCGATGCCGAAGTCGACGATCTTCACCCCGCCCTCGAACGACACCAGGATGTTCTGCGGCGAGATGTCGCGGTGCACGATGTTGAGCGCGCGGCCCGAGGCGTCGAGCTTCTTGTGCGCGTAGTCGAGCCCCGCGCAGCTCTCGATGATGATCCGGCAGATCAACGGCAGGGGAATGGGCTTGCCCACCTTGTCGGCGTGCTTCCACACCCGGCGCACGTCCTCGCCGTGGATGAACTCCATGGCGATGAAGAAGCTGTCGTCTTGCGCGCCTAAGTCGAAGATCTGCACCACGTTGGGGTGGTTGAGCCGCGCCGCGATGCGCGCCTCGTCCAGGAACATGGTGATGAACTCCTCGTTCTCCGCGAGGTGGGGAAGAATGCGCTTCACCACCAGCAACTTCTCGAAGCCTTCGGGACCGACCTGCCGCGCCAGATAGATCTGCGCCATGCCTCCGGTGGCGAGCTTCTTCAGCAGCTGGTAGCGACCGTAGGTTTCGAGTGACACGGGGAGAACGAGCCCAATGCTAGGTCCAGCATGCGGGTACGGCAAACCTCTGAAAGGACGGTGAACTCAGCGGGTGACGCGTCGCCGCTTCTCGCGGGTCTCGCGCATCAGCTGCTCGAGGGCATCGAGCTTCTTCTGCAGCACCGGAAAGAGCAGCCGATTGTCATCGACCAGGTCGAACAACCTCAAGATCTCGTCGACCTCGTGTTCGATCACCTCGGCGCGCTCCGAGCTGATGCGCCGGAGCAGCAGGTCGGCGCCCGCTTCGATCAGCACCCGGGTCACCGCGTCGCGCGAGGCCAGCGGTTCCTGCTTCTTCTGGCCCAGGCCCTGGATCACCCGCAGCTTGGGGGCCGTACCCAGGGGAAACTCGAGCTGTCGGTCGTCGCGCTTCTTCACCATGTGGTTCGCACCATACGTTCCCGCACCGACAGGGGAATTTTGTGGCCGCGCCCGCGGGCGCAGCCTGTAGCGGAGCACGGTTTCGGGGCCGATTCTCCGTCGAAGCGCGTACACTGCGACAGCCATGACGTTTCGCGCAGGCCTCTGGCTGGTGCTCACCTTCCTCCTTGCCGCCTGCAGCCCTCCGCGGGGCAAGGTGCTGATCACCGTCATCTTCGAGAACGAGACCCGCACCCAGTGCCTCAAGACCACCGCCGGCACCCCGGGCGGCGCCGACATCAACTCGAACCCGGCCTTCCTCCCGCGCGGGGGCAAGGACACCCTGCAGATCGGGCTGGCCGAGACCACTGAGCTGATCGGAGAGGTGAGCGTGACGATCGCCCGCTTCTCCACCGCCGACTGTGCGGGCACCGCCTTCGCCAGCCAGACCAAGCCCGTCACCGTGGTGCACGGCGGCGCGCTGGCCCAGCTTGAGTTCCGCTTCGTGGGGACCGGCGGTGACGGCGGCACCGATGCCGGGGTGGGTGACGGAGGCCTGGACGCGGGGTGTGAGCTCACCGCCTGCGCCAACCCGAAGGGCGAATGTGAGGCCGATCCGGCGACCGGCTGCGCGTCAGATGGCGGCTGCCGGTACTCGTTCAAGGCTGCGGGCACGGTCTGCTCTGCTGGGGGCGTCTGCAACTCCGCCGGCACCTGCATCGCCAACGTGTGCTCGGTGCTGGCCGACGGGGCCCCTTGCGAAGACGGCCTTTCGTGTACGCCCAACTCGAACTGCTACGGGGGATTGTGCGTGGGCACTTGCGGCACGGTTCCCCAGTGCAAGTCCCCGGTGATGCCCTTGAGGTGCGACCTGGTGGCGACCACCACCTGCGCGTTGGTTCCCTCGAATGACTTCACCTCTTGCGGGTCCACCGGCGGTCAATGCCTCGATGGCGGCTGCGTGCCCTGGCTGCAATTCACCCCGCTCAATTTCCCCGCCAACTCTCTGGCGGTCACGCCCTACCCCACCGACGCCTGGAACCTGGCGAGCACCGACGGCGGGGTGTGCGACACCGTCATCTCCACCGGGCCCACGCCGATGGTGCTTCAGGGGGACTGCGGCACGCCGGTGCTCACCTCGCTGGTCACCGACGCGGGCGTGCTCGTGCTCACCACCACCGGGCTCGAGGTCGGCCCCAACGTGCGCCTGAGCTTCGTGGGAACGCGGCCCGTGCAGCTGGTGGTGATCGGCGACGCGAACATCAACGGCATCGTGAGCGTGGCGCCGCTCATCTCGGGGCAGGACCCCGCGGGGACCGGGCCCGGTGCGTGCGCGCCTGCAGACGCGGGCATCGCCACCAGGCAGGGCGGCGGGGGCGGCGGCTTTGGGGCGGTGGGCGGCCGAGGCGGGGTTTCCGGAGGCATGGGCGGAGGCGC
>VFKJ01000746.1 GCA_009885595.1 Myxococcales bacterium
CGTGGACGATGAAAGCGACCTCGCGTCGCTGGTCGAGTTCAACCTGCGCCAGGCGGGGCTGGAGACCGCCGTCGCCCACACGGGAGAGCAGGCGCTCGCGCTGGCGGCGGAGCGCGTACCCGACGTGGTGCTGCTCGACCTGATGCTCCCTGACATTTCGGGGAAGGAGATCTGCCGCCGGCTGCGCGCCGATCCCCGCACCCGCGCCGTTCCGGTGGTGATGCTCACCGCGCGCGGCGAGGAGCAGGATCGCGTCGAAGGGTTCGAGGTCGGCGCCGACGACTACATCACCAAGCCCTTCAGCCCGCGCGAGCTGGTGCTGCGCATCAAGGCCATTCTCCGCCGGGCTCCGATCACTTCCTCCGGGGTGAGGCTGCGCCTGGGAATGCTCTCGCTCGACACCGGCTCGCACCGCGCGTGGGTGGGCGAAGAGCTGCTCGAGCTCACCGCGCTCGAGTTCAAGCTGCTGCGGCACTTCCTCTCCGAGCCGGGGAGGGTGCAGTCACGCGAGCGGTTGCTGTCCGAGGTGTGGGGCGTGAGCTCTCCGCTCGAGACCCGCACCGTCGACACCCACGTGATGCGGCTGCGCGACAAGCTGGGCCCCGCGCGCGAGGCCCTCGAGACGGTGCGCGGCGTGGGCTACCGGATGTCGGAGCGCTGACGGCGCGACGTTCGACCATACGGGTAGGCGCGTCCTGGCCGAGGAGACGATGACCACAGCTTCGATTGCCTCCCCTGGCAGCTCGGCTGGCAGCCGCTGACCCGCCAGTCCGTTACCAACGATGGGCGGAGGCGGGCTTGACGATCGTGTGTGCGACCCATCTGACTGCTGCCTCGGCTGCCGCCGTCACGGTGGCTGCGCACCTCGCGCGGCGCACGGGGCATCGGCTGATCCTCGCGACGGTGCTCCCCGGTCACGGCCTGGGCGCGCTCGCCCTCGCTGACGGGCTCGACCAGGACCGCCAGCGTTTGAGCACCCTGGGCCTCGAGGTGGACGTCGCCTTGCTCCACGGGAAGATGGAGCGCGCGGTGGGGCGCCTGTGCAGTGACGTCGGCGCGCGGCTGCTGGTGGTGGGCGACCGCGCGCGGGACGCTTTCTTCTCGACGCCGGCCGAGCGGCTGGCGTGGGCGGCGCCGGTGCCGCTCCTCGTGGTGCGGGGCGACGGGCCCTTCCAGGCCTGGCAGCGGGGAGAGCGGGCGTTGACGGTGCTGCTGGGCAGCGACTCGCCGCGCCTCGCGCCACCGGTGCTCGAATGGCTGACGTGGCTCGCGGCCGCCGGTCCTCTCGACGTGCTCGCCACCGAGGTGTGGGATCCCGGGGACGCGGGCGATCTGGAGGCGCGGGTCGAGCACCAGCTGCATGACCTGCGCGCTTCGCTGCTCGGCCTGCCGCTCGCGGTCGCGACCCGCGCCCGCGTGGAGTTCGGGCGAGGCGGCGTAGGCGAGGTCCTCCCGCGCATCGCGGCGCGCGAGAAGGTGGACCTGGTGGTGATGGAGACCCAGCCCACGAGGGGGCTGCTGGCTCGCCGGTCTTCCCTCGCACACGAGGTGCTGCGCCACGCCTCGACGTCGGTCGCGTTGGTGCCCCGTCTTGCGGACGAGTCGGTCGAGGCGTTGTCACGGGCTTCGCCCACTTCTCCGCGCACCTTGAACTACGGCCACCGACTTCGCTCGGGCTGAGTGGCTCCGCCCCCGCTATCCCTCCCCCCGTTCATCCCGAGCGGGGTCGAGGGACCAACTACTCGGTGCGTTTCAAAACCACGCCGCCCATGTCGACGAAGCGCTGCAACGCGCGTTCCAGCGCCATCGACTTGAGGCGCTCGTCATCGAGCTGAGCGGCGAGCTCCTGCAGCTCGTTGCGGAGCCTCGAGTCGTCCCTCGCCTCGAGGGCCTGAACCCGCGCCTGGAGCTCGTGGGAGAGGCGCACCAGCAGGCCGCACTCCGCTTCCGAGGCCTCGAGCTTCTGCAGCGCGCTCGCTTCGTTTTCGCGCAGGAGCGCGAGCGACTCTTCGTAGGCCTCGATGGTGCCGCGCGCCTCGGCGAGCTGGGTCTCGAGGTCGGCGGGGGGGGACTGCGCCGGTGGCTGGTGCGCCGCGAGAATCTGCTCCAGCGCCTGCTTCGTCTCGGCGTCCACCATCGAGAAGCGCACGCCGAAGCCGCGGGGCGTGCCGTCGGGTGCGTGCTCCTGACGCATCACCTCGCCGCGCAGCCGGACCGCGGGCCGGGCCTCCACCAGGAGCTCCACCACCACTGCGGTGCCTTCCGGGAGCGGCTGCCGGCTGCGCACGAAGAGGCCACCCAGGGAGAGGTCCCGGAGGTAGCTGGCTCGAAACGCCTCCTGGCTGGCCACGCGCACCTCCACGCGTGAAACCCTCTGCCGCACGAATTCCCGCCGCTCGATTTCCATCCTGACCGCATCATCCAGAAAATTGCTCTGCGCGGGGAAGCCCTTTCGCTGCGACCTGCGCGCAGTCATTTTATTTGCATGCTCCTGACTGCGAAGCGCCACTCAGTCGAGTGCGCCGCTTCCTGCCCTTGTGCCGCGCGCGCGTTCAAGCTGAGTTGCGGCACATGCGTTCCCTCTGCTGCGTGCTGGTGGTGTTCGCCTTCGGGTGCGGGCGCACGCAGGTCGTTCGCTACTCGCTCGATGCCTCGGTGGATGCGGGCGTCGACGCAGGCCGCGATGCCGGGCCGCCGGACGCGGGGCCCCCCGACGCGGGCCAGGACGCCGGGCCGCCTGATGCGGGGCCTTGTCTGCCGCGCCCGCTCCCGCTGGTGCCCGCGGTGCCGACGGTGATGTTCGTCATCGATCGCTCGGGCTCGATGCTGGACGACCTCGACGGGCGCACGGACGCCGGCGTGAGCCGCTGGCAGTTGCTGCGGACCACGCTGACCTCGGTGCTCCCGCCGCTCGATCAGCAGATCGCCATGGGGGCGCTGATCTTCCCGGTGCCGATGAATGCCTGCACGGCGCCCACCGCGGTCGACCTCTCTCCTGCGCTGGGGAACGCCAGCCGGCTGCTCTCGTTCTTCACCACCTCGCGGCCGCTGGGTGGCACGCCCACGGCGGACGCGCTCGAGGTGGCCTCTTCGCACCTGCGCAACCTGCGCACGGCGACCTCGGCGCGCGCGCTCGTCCTCGCGACCGATGGCGCGCCCAACTGCAACGAGTCGCTGCGCAACGCCACCTGCGTGTGCACCAGCCCGCCGCAGTTCAACCCCAACTGTGACGCACCCACGCACTGCCTCGACGACGACCTGACCATCGCGCAGCTGCTGGCCATCTTCGGCCAGGGGATGCCGACGTATGTGATTGGGCTGGGCTCATCGCTCAACCAGTTCGCCAGCACCCTCGACGCCATGGCGGTGGCGGGCGGGGTGCCGCGCCAGGGCATCGGCCCGCGCTACTACTCGGTGGCGAACCAGGCGGAGCTCACCGACGCCTTCAACCGGGTGACCGCGCAGCTGACGAGGTGCACCTTCCTGCTCAACGGGCTGACGCTCAACGACACCTTCGTGGTGCAGGTGGGCGGCGTCGCCGTGCCGCAGGGCCCCGACGGCTGGGAGTGGCTGAACCTCACCAACGGCGAGCTCGCGCTGCACGGGGTGGCGTGCGACCAGGCCGCCGCCGGTGCGCTGGCGACGGTGCTGGTGGACTGCCACTGACTGTCTCCCTCTCCCCCGGCGGGGGAGAGGGTGGGGGAGAGGGGCAGAACCTGCAGAGTCGATCGCCCCGCAGCCTGAGTGCTACTGTTCACGCGCCGGGCCGGGAGTGGGAGTCGCAATGAGCTTCATCGTCCGTGGTGTGGGTGCGTTGGTGTTGGGTTTGGTCCTTGGCTGGAGCCGGAATGCCGACGCGTGCGGCTGCCTCGCTCCTCCCAGCCCCGCAGAGCCGATCGTGCAGGCCGGAGAGCGCATCCTCTTCGCCGTGCAGAACGGCGTGGTCACCGCGCACATCCAGGTGCAGTACGCAGGCGAGGCGAAGGACTTCGGCTGGCTGTTGCCGCTGC
>VFKJ01000067.1 GCA_009885595.1 Myxococcales bacterium
AATCCTGTCTCCCTCTCCCCCGCGGGGGAGAGGGTCGGGGAGAGGGCTTAACGCTTTCAAGCTGTCCCGCACCTCAGTGACGGTCGGAGTCGCAGGCAGGTGCTTCAACGGGTCATGACTGATCGCGACAGGAAAGCTCCATCGGATCACGTCTCGAGCCGCGAGCCGCTCGAGCAAGTCGAACTGCTTGCGAAATCTCTTCGCCGGGAGCGGCCCCTTCTCTTGCAGGGTGGTCAGGAACTTCGCTTCCTCGGCGGTGAGCTCGTGCGTCGCCGCGGGAGTGATCAACTTGCGGCGATCGACACGAAGATCGCCCGGCAGCCAGACGAGTGCGTCTCCTCGCAACGAAGGATCCGCCGCCAGCGTGTCGGCGAGCACGCGCGCCATCCACGGCTCGGCGAAGGCGCGCCGCGCAGTGAGCAACTCGGTCTGCGGCGTGAAGCGGCCCGCACTCCCCCACTTCGCCCAGCCCACCGGCCCGAAGAACCCGATGGTGTCGTTCTTCGCGCAGTAGCGCTGCAGGTAGCGGACGACGAGGAGCTCCTTCTTGCGGGTCTTCGAGTCGGTGGCGCCCGCGGGCTTTCGCAGCAGCGAGTCGAGCCCGTCGGCGACGGCGGCGCGGTTTTGCCAGGTGACGGCTTCGCGGAATTTTGGATCGCTTGCGACTTCGCGGAGCGCGGCGGAGAGATCACGTCGCAGGACCACTTCGTCCAGTTGGTCGAACGGAAAGCCCGCGCCTCGGAGAAGGACTTGCTTCCAGAGGGTCCATCCTCCGGGAAGGTAAGCCCTCTCCCCGACCCTCTCCCCCGCAGGGGAGAGGGAGACAGATGAGGGCTTCACACTCCGAACACCGTCGAGAACCCGTAGTCCTTCGGCGGGTCCGTCATCACCAGGCCCTCCGCATCCGGCGCGTGCCTTGCCGCCCCGCCGCCGAACGCGCCGTCGTAGATGAACGACGACAGCTCCACCCGGCTCTCCACGAACTCGAGGTGCTTCTCGTCGACGAACACCGGAATCCGCGCGCGCGGCATCGAGACGTACTCCTGCGCCACGTACCCATCTTCCCGCGTCGCCACCTGCGCCACCTCGCGCCAGAGCGCCTCGCTGCGCGCCACCCCGATGTGCGTGTCCTTCCCATCGAACGCGCGCTTCATCACCCAGCGATCCTTCGCCTTCGTGTACTTCCCCGCCGCCTGCCCCTTGGGAAAGTGCGTCGGCGCGATCTCGAACCGAAACCCGTCCGCCGCGCGCTTGGTGAAGTTCGGCTCGAGCTGCTGCAGCAACGGCAGCACCCCCTTGTCCATCAACGTCGCCGCGAGCGGCTTGACGATCTGCACCTCGCCAATCCGCGAGCCGCGCAGGTGCGAGAGCGCCCCGCCCTTGCGCAGCAGCTTGGGCTCATCGAGGAACGACGAGCCGATGGTCACCAACATCACCAGGTCCGGCCGGCGCGCGTCGCCCACGATCCGCGGGTTGCCATCACGCCCCACCACCAGCTGCTCCTCGGTGACGATGCGGCTGTCCACGCCGAGCCGGTAGAGCTCGCGCTGCACGTAGTCGAACTGATCCTCGACCCGCTTGGGGTAGCTGAGGATCACCTCCCACTCGCGCGAGTGCGTGAGCAGCGCGACGAAGGGCTTGGCCGACGGCCGCATCGCGCGGCGAATGGTGTGCAGGTAGCGAGGCAGCGGCCGCCGGTGAAAGCGCGTCACGTCGATGCCCAGCTTCTTCAGCACCGGGTGCTCGCGCCAATAATCCGCGACCACCTCGGTGTAGCCACAGCTCACCGAGATGCCGTTGCCGAAGTTCAACTCCGAGAGCACGTAGCGATCTTCGAAGAGGAACCCGTCGGGCCGCAGGTGCGAGAGCCAGTCGTGCGAGTCGAGCCCCGCGGGCACGTCGATGGCGTCCTCGAAGCCGTCCGGCAAAGGGAGCACCTTCGAGAGCGCCCCCTTCTTCGCCGCCAGCTCGCGCAGCCGCGCGCGCAGTCCGACGAGGCGGTGGTGCAGGGATGACGCGAGGAAGTCGAGGCGCTTCGCGGGCACGAAGAGCGGGCGCAAGGCCCAGCCCGACCCGCGAATGGTGGTGATGCCCCACTGCTTCCACCGCTCGTGAAAGCGGTGGGTGAAGTCGCGCACCTCGCTGACGTTGCGCTTCAGCGCTGCGTCGACGAGGCGCGTGAGCTGCGAATCAACGGGGACGCGTCGTGAGAGACGCTTCACTTCACTCGACCGGCTTTTTCCCGCCCTTGCCCGGCGTCCAGCCGTCGCTCTTGCCCGGCTTGCTCGGCTTCGCCGGCTCGGGCTTCTTGGGCTTCGCGCCCGGCTTGGTGGGGTTGGTCTTCGGCATCTTCGGGGGCTTGGAACCAATGCGAGGCATGGTGTTCTCCGGTCGAGAGACCTGGTTGATCTAACTGAAAGGGGGCCCAAAGGACACAGGGGCCAGGCCGCCGCCCTGGTGGACGTTCACCACCGGTTGCAGGGACGCCCGGGTGAAGGCACCGGTGAGCTCCGGGGTGAACCAGAGCGAGTGCACCACGAAGGCTTCTTCCTGGGTGCCTTCGAGCAGCGTCACCTGCTCTCGGGGCAGCGGGTGATAGCGCTGGGCCACGTAGCGGTTGGGTTTTCGCAACGCCTCGGCGAGCGCCGTGTCCCAGGCGGCCGCGGTGACGAAGGGACCGACGGTGATGCCAAAGCCGCCGTACCCATCGACGGGCTTGAGCACCAGCTGCTCGCGCGCGGAGCGGACGAAGTCGGGGAGATCGACCTCGCGTCCCTCCCAATCGACCCGGCGTTCGCGCACCACCCGGGTGCAGGGCACGTGGGCCTCCAGTACGCGCGCCAGCTCGGGACTCCAGCGGCCCGGCGTGGAGAGCGGCTCGAGCAACGCCTTGTCGTCCGCGAGCGCGGCGGCGAAGGGGTTCATCACCACCACCGCGTTCGCCTGCGCCGCGGCGAGCAGCGCCATCCCGCCCGGGGTGAACTCGCCGGTGAAGAGCTCGTCGAGGGCGTCGCGAAACACCGCGTCGACGGGTTCTCCGCGCGCGAGCAGCGAGGCGCCATCGAAGCTCAGCTCGCGGGGATCGCACACCACGCTGTGCCAACCGTGCTTGCCGTAATGCTCGGCGAGCAGGCGGTGATCGCTCTCGACGATCGAGTCCTTCGCCACCACGAAGGCGATGCGCCGCCCCGGCGTGAGGGCCTCGAGCGCGCGGCGATGCGCAGGCATCAGGGTGGGCGGCGTGCCGAAGACCTCGGCGAGCGCGTCGTGCCACCCCATCGCCGAGGGATCTCCCGCCTGCACTTCGAGCAACTGGAACTGCGTGGGCGCGCCGCTGGGGCACACCACGTCGAGCCGGGTGAAGCCCAGGCCACGTCCAAGCGAGAGCTCACGCTGCACCTCGTCCACCAGGCCCGGGGTGTCGAGCATCAGCTGGGTGGGCGCGGCGAGCGGGAGGAGCGAGCTGACCGCCTTCAGCAGCGCTTCGCCCTCGCTGGCCAGCACCTCGCGCTGCGCGAGCGTGGAGGGCGCCCCGAGCGGACGCAAGGGGTGCACCCGTCCTGAACGAACGAGCTCGAGCAAGGCGGCGGAGGTCACCTGGAGAGGGCCCCGAGCTCACGCAGGCTCGAGGCGAGCGCGGTGATGTCTTCGTCCGTGTGGCCGACGCCCAGGC
>VFKJ01000115.1 GCA_009885595.1 Myxococcales bacterium
ACCATCCCAATCGAGGCCCAGCCACTCGAGGTCTTCGAAGATGCCGTCGGTGAAGACAGCCTTGCTGCGATCGGGATCGAGATCCTCGATGCGGAGCAGGAATTCGCCGCCTTCCGAGCGCGCCCACAGCCAGCCTAAGAGCGCGCTGCGGAGGTTGCCCAGATGAAGGCGGCCGGTCGGGCTGGGGGCGAAACGTCCTCGGTACATCGTTAGCCCCTCACCCCGACCCTCTCCCACAGGGAGAGGGAGGAACTACTGCCTCTTGAGCGGACCGCGGCGCTTCTGCTCCAGCGGCTTGCGCGGACCGTCATCCTTCGCCGGCTCAGCGGCGGGATCGTCGAGGCCGGGCTCCTTGCCGGGCACCACGCCGTACTTCGCTTCCGCCAGCTTCGCGCTGCCGCCGGTGATCAGCGTCATCGAGACCGACGAAGGCACCTTCACCGGCTCGCCCACCTTGTCGCCCTTCTTCGCCAGCTCGCCCGCGAGGTTGAAGAACTCCATGCCGGCCGAGAGCAGCTCGGTGTCGAACGACGCCCGCGCCATCCGCCGCACGTCGCCCGTCGAGGCCGCGAAGAGGAAGGTGTCGAGCGCCAGGCCCTTGCCTTCCTTGCTCAGCGCGCCGAACACCACCAGGTCCGCGTCAGCCGACTTCGCGTGCTCCTTCGCTGCAGCCACCAGGTCGGTGTCGAGCTTGTTCTGCGCCAGCGACGAGAGCAGCCGCGACTCGGGGTCCTTGCTCGCCGAGGCCGCCTTCGCGACCACCTGCTTGCCCGCCACCACCTCCACCAGGCCGCCCAGCGACTCGCCGGAGGGCAGGGTGGCCTTCCAGAAGTGCAGCCCCGGAGGCACGTCCTTCACGAAGAGCGGCGTGCTGCCCAGCGCCTGCCCGTCGAGCAGCACCGGCGCGTTCGACGGCGCCGACTCGAGCATCACCGAGCCCTTGGGGCCGTCCTTGAGCACCTTGCGCGCATCGGTCACCACGCGCGCGAACAGCGACGAGGTCGCCGCCAGCGGCAGCTCGCGCTCGGGCGCCAGGGTGAGCGCCTGGGTCAGGCTCCTGGCGCCGTCCTCATCGCGGCCGGTGTTGAACTGCACCGCGGCCAACAGCGCGTAGGCGTCGGCCACCTCGGCCATGTCGGTCAGGGACGAGGCCGCGGCCTTGTACGCGGTGATCGAGCGCTGCAGCGCCTCCTCGGCCAGGCGGAACTTCTTCTTCCCGCGCAGCTCCTTGGCCTGGGCGACCTCCTTGCGGGCGTTCTCGACCGCCTCTTCCGCGGCGGTGGTGGCCTTCTCTTTCTTCGCGTCCACCAGCGCGAACGAATCGGCGCTCTTGAACTCGGTGGTGAGCATGCCGACCGCCTTGGCGCCCGCGCGCTGGGGCACGTCGCCGGTGAGCGCCGCGAACGGCATCACCGTGAGCTTCGGCTTGGGTCCAGCGGGTGCGGGGGGGGCTTCGCCCTGGGCAAACGCACAGAGGGAGAGCGCGGTGGTCAGGGCCAGCAGCAGGCGGGTCATCGCCCAAGTCCTACTCAGCTCCTCCCCCCCACGCCAGAGCGAGGATGGATCGTTTGCTGTCAGAGCAGGCCGTCGCACTCCGGGGGCTTCTTCCCGCCGCACTCTTCCTTCAACAGCGCCCGGGCGCAGGCGGCCTTCTTCTCCGCGCGCGCGAGGTCGACCGTGGCCGACTTGCTGGTGGCGTCGCACTGCTTGGACACCGCCTCGCAGCGGACCTTGCCGTCCTTCTGGCAGCTGGTGGCGTGGCACTGCGCACCGGCCCAGAGATCGCACAGCCAGCGCTCGTTGTAGGTGTTGGGCTTGGTCCCGGCCGAGGTCGAGAGCAGAAAAGCAGCAGCGGTCGCGAGGAGCATGAGACCCATTGTAGCCGGATCATTGGCCGGCTCATGTTCTCTGCTACTTTCTTGTCCCACATGGACGCCGAACTCACGTTCGAAGAGCTCAAGTTGCTTCGCCAGGTCGCCCGCGAAGTGGATGATCTGCTCGAAGAATCGCTCAAGGCCCGGGAGAGCCTGCAGCAGACCTTCAAGCGGCTCTTCCCCCCGATGCTCGCGGTGATGGGGGCGAAGGGCGCGGTGGTGAGCACCCTCGACGAGGAGCTCGCCCAGGCCACCTTCCACCACGGCGACTTCGGCGGCGTCTTCCCGGGCACCTTCCTGGAAGCCGCGCGCTGGGGCGTGCGCAAGCTGGAATCAGGCGACACCCTCTGCAGCCAGGCGCTCGATCTGGTGGGGCACCAGGTGGGCTCGCTGGGCGTGCTGTTCGCGGGCGATCGCACCCCCGACGCGGCGAGGCTGGGCCGGCTGCTGGAAGCGGTCGCCGAGCAGCTCGACACCGTGCTGGCGTCGGTGCAGACCGCTTCCGAGAAGCAGCAGGTGCTCGTCACCATCAACCACGCGCTGTCCAACCGCGTGTTCGAGACCGGCATGGACGGCGCGGTGCGGGCGCTGTGCGAGCGGGTGAAGGTGCCCGGCTTCCTCCTGATGTACCGCGACGCGGTCGAGTCGGGCGCGCTGCACTACCGCTCGTACAAGTACGGCCAGCTCGACTTCGCTTCGAATGGCCGCAGGGACCCAGAGCTCGACGCCTCGATCCGCGCGCATGGGCAGAACCTGATCATGCCGCACGACCACACCCTGCAGGCCGTGCTGGGCAACCGCAAGGCCGTGGAGACGGTGCTGATCAGCGGGGTGGCCGAGTCGCACGCGCTGGGCAAGATCATGGTGTGGAGCAACGGCGAGGGCTTCTCCTCGTACACGATGGAGCTGCTGCGGCTGCTGGGCGCGACGCTCAGCCAGCGGCTCATCGACTACAACCGCGAGCGCATTCACCTCTCGCAGTTCTTCTCGTCGCGGGCGATCGACGAGCTGCTGCGAAACCCCGACTACGAGCGCACCTATCTGGCCCCGCGCGCGGAAGAGGTCGGCATCATCTTCGCGGACATCAACGGCTTCACCCGCATCTGCGAGCAGGTGCTCGAGCGGCCCGAGCGCATCGGCAAGTTCGTCGACGACTGGTCCGAGGAAGCGGTGCGCATCCTCCATCGGCACGGCGGGGTGTTCGACAAGATGGTCGGTGACTGCGTGATCGGGCTGTTCGGTCCGCCCTTCTTCAAGGACGACGGCACCGCGCGGGCGAGCGCGACGCTCAAGGCGGCGATCGAGATTCAGCGCTTCACCAAGGACACCATGAGCGCGCACCCGGAGATCTCGCGGCTCTCGGAGATCCTGCAGATGCCGGGCTTAGGCGTGGCGATCGGCGTCAACCTGACGCCCAGCTTCTGCGGCCTGTTCGGGCCCAACCGCAACTACACCTCGTTCTCCACGGGCATGAACCAGACGGCGCGCCTGCAGTCGCTGGGCACGTTCCGCGAGACCCTGGTGATGGACTCGGCGATGCGCGCGATCCTGAAGACGGAAGATCCGGCGCTCAAGGCGCTCGAGTTCGGGCCGCTGGTGGAGACGCCGGTGAAGAACGTCGCCCAGCCGCTGCGGTACTACAAACTCCTCGAATAACTCCCTCTCCCCTGCGGGGGACCCTTCGACTTCGCTCAGGAGGTCGGGGAGAGGGCTGTCCAGGCCTGTGGCTCAGATTTACCGAACGGGAAACTTCGGCTGGCGCTCCGCCGGAATTGCGGACATAGTTCCCGAGCGGGAAATTATCTCGCCAGGACGCAGGCAGACCACGCCTGATTTCCCGATCGGGGCATCGGATGAAAGAGCCGCAAAACCCAGTCTTCGCCCGCGGTCCCGCCGACTTCGGCGAAGCCGTGAAGGCTCAGCGGAGCAGGAGCGGTGCCACCCTGAAGCAGGCCGCCGGGCTGGCAGGGGTCGGCGTGCGCTTCCTGCTCGAGCTGGAGCACGGAAAGAAGACCGCTTCGCTGGGGAAGGCGCTCCAGGTCGCTGAACGCATGGGGCTGGAGGTCTGGATCGTTCCCCGCGGCCGCCGCCCTGCAGGTCTGGACCCGTGATCAGCCGCCTCGAGGTGCGGCACGCGAGCGGTCTGGTGGGGCACCTGGACCA
>VFKJ01000783.1 GCA_009885595.1 Myxococcales bacterium
CCAGGTTGGTCGAGCCGATCAGGTTCCTGGTGGCGAGCAGCTCCTTGCGCGCGGCCTGCTCGGCCTGCGGGTCCTTCGAGGCGTTGGCCTGGCGCCACTTGAGCCACGCCGCGTTGAGGTCGCCATCGGAGAGGGTCTTCACCACCACCGCCGGCGGCGCCTTCTTCGGGGGCGGCTCGGCCTTGGGAGGTTCCTTGCCGAGGGCGCCCTTCTTCGGCGGCGGCGCCTTCTTCGCCGGCCTGGGCGTTTCCTCTTCGGGCGTCTCGTCGACGGTCTCCTTCGAGCCGGGCGCGTCAGGCTCACCCAGCCCTTCGTCGACGAGGGGCGCGGGCGTCTTCGGCTTTTTCTTCGTCTTGGGCGCGACGTCGGGATCGACGAGGTCGACCTGTGCGAACACCGTTGTCGGGGTGAGCCACGCGAAGGCGAGGAAGCACGCGAAAAGTCTCATCGGGGCGTGCGCAGCCTAACCAAGGCGCCCTGCAGTCGCGAGCACTTAACCTAAGGGGTGGGTTAGGAGGCGCGTATGGGAGACATCGGGAACGCGGTCGAGCGCCTCGCCGCCATCATGCAGCGCCTGAGGGCTCCGAACGGCTGCCCGTGGGATCGGGAGCAGGATCTCAAGAGCCTCAGGCCGTACCTGATCGAGGAGGCCTACGAGGTGCTCGAGGAGATGGATCGCGTGGCCGCAGGGGGGCCCTGGGGGCCGCTGGCGGAGGAATTGGGCGATCTCCTCTTTCAGATCGTCTTTCACGCGCAGCTGGCGACCGAGCAGCAGCAGTTCGACCTGAGCCGGGTGGCCAACTCCATCGCCGACAAGCTCGAGCGCCGGCACCCCCACGTGTTCGGGGAAGGCGCGCAGCACAGCACCACCCAGGTGCTGCAGAACTGGGCCAGGCTGAAGGCCGACGAGCGCAAAGAGAAGCACGGCCACCACGGGAGCGTGCTCGACGGGGTACCCAAAGACGCGCCGGGCCTGCAGCGGGCGGAGCGGCTGACCGAGAAGGCCTCGCGCATCGGCTTCGACTGGCCCGACGTGGGCGGGGTGAAGGAGAAGCTCGCGGAGGAGCTCAGCGAGCTCGACCACGCCATGCAGACGAAGGACAAGGCGGCGATGGAGCACGAGCTGGGCGATGTCCTCTTCTCCCTGGCGAACCTGGCGCGGCACCTGGGCATCGCCCCGGAAGACGCCATGCGGGCCGCCAACCGGCGCTTCACCAGCCGCTTCCAGGTGGTGGAGCGGGGCCTGGAGGCCTCGGGGGTTCCGTTCGGGGAGGCCACGCTCGAGCAGATGAACCGCCTGTGGGATCAAGCCAAGGTGGCCGAGAAGGCCGCGAAGTGAGCTTGACCGCCCGGAGACGGGCCGGTAAGGCGCGCCCCTCTCACCGATTTTCCGAAAATCCAGATTTCAAGGAGCCGTTCCGTGGCCAACACCAAGTCCGCTGTGAAGCGCAACCGTCAGGCAACCAAGCGCAACGCCCGCAACCTCGCGGTCAAGGGCAACATCAAGAACGCGCTCAAGGCCGCCCGCGCCGCGATCGCCAGCGGTGACGCCGCCAAGGCGAAGACCGCCATCGAGGCCGCCACCTCGACCCTGGCGAAGGCCGCCACCAAGGGCGTGCTGCACGCGAAGAACGCCAGCCGCCGCATCGGCCGCCTGGCGCACGCGGCGTCGAAGAAGCTCGCGCCCGCCGCCGCGAAGTAATTCTCCGGCAGGTCCGCCGGACACCACGAGCCGACGGTGCCTTCGCGGGCCCGTCGGCTTTCGTCGTTCTCACTGCTTCGTCTGCAGGCGCTCCAGCCCTTCACGGACCGCCGCTTCGGCCAGACGCGTGAGCGCGGCGGCGCGGTTCGACTCGGTCAAGAGCACGTCGGCGCCGGAGGGGAACTCCTCGGAGACCGAGACCGTGGTGGCGCCCACTTCGGCACCGCCTTTCTTGAGCGAGAGGCCCAGGACCACGCTCATGCGGAAGACCGGAGGAGACCCCATGAAGGGGCCGCTGCCGACCCCGAGGATGGTGCCGTCGAGCACCGCCCCGGCGTTGGCGTCGCCCAGCCGGCCCGCGCGCGCGAGCTGATCTCTGGCGGACTGGGTGAAGGGGAGCTCGGCGCCGGGCTCGGCGGTGCGGTTGACGAAGAGCGGCACGTGGACGGCGCGGATGTTCGCCGGGAGGGAGGCGTTGGGCGCGGTGAAGCGGTAGCCGCAGGACAGCAGGAGGAGAAGCAATACCGTCAGCCCTCTCCCCGACCCTCTCCCCCGCAGGGGAGAGGGGGACAGTTTTGCGATTTGCATCAGCCGACCACGAAGTTGACCAGCCGCTTCGGCACGAAGACGAACTTCTTCACCGTCTTGCCCGCGAGCGCCGCCTGCACCTTCTCGTCGGCCTCGGCGATCGCCCGCACCTCGGCCTCGGTGGCCGCCGCCGGCGCCTGGATCTCCGCGCGCAGCTTGCCCAGCACCTGCACCGCGTACGGAATCACGTCGTCCACCACCAGCTTCGGGTCGAACGCCGGCCACGACTGCTCTTCCAGCGGCGTGGGCACCCCGTAGCTCTGCGCCAGCTCGTTGGCGAAGTGCGGCACGAAGGGCACCAGCATCCGCGCCAGCAGGGAGATGGCCTCGTTCATCGCCGCCTTCTCCGCCGGAGTGGTGACTTCCTTCACGAGGTAGAGCTCGTTCACGTACTCCATCGAGCCTGCGATCGCGGTGTTGAAGGACAGCCGCTCGATGGCCTCGGTGATGCGCTTGAGCGCCTTGTGCGCCGCCTTGCGGATCTCCAGCGCCTTGCCCTCGGAGGCCCCGTCCCAGGTGGCGCCCTTCACGGCCGCCTCGTGCGTCACCCCCAGCGCCCACACGCGCTTCAAGAAGCGGAAGGCGCCGTCGACGCCCTTCTCGCTCCAGTCGAAGTCACGCTCGGGCGGGCCCGCGAAGAGCACGTACGCGCGCGCGGTGTCGGCGCCGTATTCCTTCACCAGCTCGGAAGGCGCCACCCCGTTGCCGGCGCGCTTGCTCATCTTCAGGCCATCGGAGCCGTTGACGATGCCCTGGGTGATCAGCCGCGTGACGGGCTCGTCCATCGGCACCAGGTCCAGCTCCTTCATCACCCGCGTCCAGAAGCGGAAGTAGAGCAGGTGCATGGTCGCGTGCTCGGGGCCGCCCACGTAGAGGTCGACCGGCAGGTACTTCCTGGCCACCTCGGGGTCGAAGGGCGCGGTGTCGAACTTCGGCGAGAGGTAGCGCGCGTAGTACCAGGTGCTGTCGACGAAGGTGTCCATCGTCTCGGCCTCGCGGCGCGCGGGGCCGGCGCACTTGGGGCAGGTGGTGTTGACCCACTCGGGCACCTTGGCCAGCGGCGGCTCGCCCTTGCCGGTGAGCACCTGGTCGACCGCGATGTCCGGCAGCTTCACGGGCAGCTGCTCGTAGGGCACCGGCAGGCCGTTGTGCTGCGGATCGCACTTGTCGCAGTAGACGATCGGGATCGGCGTGCCCCAGTAGCGCTGGCGGCTGAAGCCCCAGTCCTTCTGGCGCCAGGTGGTCATGGGCGCGCCCTTCTTCTGGGCGACCAGCCACCCGGCCATCTCCTTGCGCGCCTCAGCGGAGGTCTTGCCCGCGTACGGCCCCGAGTCGACCAGCACGCCGTCCTCGGTGAACGCGGCGGGCGCAGCGGCTTCCTCGCGCGGCACCACCTTCACCGGGTGAATGACCACCTTGATCGGCAGCGCGTACTTGCGGGCGAAGTCGAAGTCGCGCGCGTCGTGCGCGGGCACGCTCATCACCGCGCCGGTGCCGTAGTCGGACAGCACGAAGTTCGCGATCCACACCGGCACCTTGGCGCCCGTGAAGGGATTGAGGGCGTGGGCGCCGGTGAAGACGCCTTCCTTCTCCGCGCCCTCCTGGGTGCGGTCGGTCTTCGACATCGCCGCCATCTTCGCGACGAAGGCGTCCACCTCGGCCTTGCGCTCGGGCGCGGTGATGGTGCGCACCACCCGGTGATCGGGCGCGACCACCACGTAGGTGCAGCCGAAGATGGTGTCGACGCGGGTGGTGAAGACGCGAATCTTCTCCGCGGTGCCCTCGAGCGCGAAGTCCGCCTCGACGCCCTCGCTCTTCCCGATCCAGTTGCGCTGGGCGGCGGTGATGCGATCAGGCCACTCTTTGAGCGTGTCCAGGCCGTCCAGCAGGGCCTGCGAGTACCTGGTGATGCGAAACGCCCACTCGGGCTGCTCGCGATCGATCACCTTCGACTCGCAGCGCTCGCAGGTGCCGTCCTTCACCTGCTCGTTGGCGATCACCGTCAGGCAGCCGGTGCACCAGTTCACCTTCGAGAAGCGGCGGTAGACCAGGCCCTTCTCCAGCATCTTGAGGAAGAACCACTGATTCCACCGGTAGTACTCGGGGCGGCTGGTATCGACCTCGAGATCCCAGTCGTAGGAATAGCCCAGCGTGTTCATCTCGCGCTTGAAGCTGATGATGTTCTCGGCGGTGCGGATCGCCGGGTGGACGCCGTCTTTGATCGCCGCGTTCTCCGCCGGCAGGCCGAAGGCGTCCCAGCCCATCGGGTGCACCACGTCGAAGCCCTTCATGCGGAAGTAGCGGGCGTAGACGTCACCCAGCAGGTAGTTGCGCACGTGCCCCATGTGCATCGCCCCCGAGGGGTAGGGCAGCATCTCGAGCACGTACTTCTTGGGCTTCTGGCCGGAGCGGGTCAGACGGAAGGTGCCGCGCTCGTTCCAGGTCTGCTGCCACTTCGACTCGATGACACTCGGCTCGTACTTTTCGGACATCGCCATGATGGGGCGCCTTGTAGGAGAGGCACCCTGGTGACGCAACGAGTCGCCGCGCGCTGACTGATGGGATAACTCCCTTTCCGTGGAGCCGACGTCGCCGCCAGAAGTCGAGTTCGAGCACCGCCGGCTCAAGCCGGGCACGGTGCCTCCGTCGATCGCGAAGGCGCAGGACCGGTTCGGGGGCGTGCGCAACAAGGTGCTGCAGCGCGCGCGCATTTCGCGGGCGGTGTTCGTGCTCGCCGGCGCGCTGGCGATCGCCTGGGCCACGCAGCGGGCGGGCATCGAGCTGCCGCTGGCGATCTGCTTCTTCTTCGGCACGCTGCCCGTGCTGTGGGTGGGCGGGTGGCTGTTCGGGTTCCTGTTTCAGGCGCGCCGGGCCGCGAAGGACGTCGCCACCACGGTGGGCTCGACGCAGTGGCAGGGCGAATTGGCGGCGGTCACCGTGGTGGAGAAGGTGAAGCTGTCGATGTCGTCGCTGGGGCTGCACGTCAGCCGCGGCGAGGAGTCGCAGGTGATCGACTGGAACCGCGTGAAGATGGATCGCATGGGGCCAGGCACGCTCGCGCTCTACCTGGGCGAGGAGAGGACCGGGCTCGCGCTCAACGAGGGGCTGATGGTGCCTCGCACCGCGTTCTCCTCGGACACCAGCTTCGATGACTTCTGCCTCGCGATGCAGCGGTTCATCTGGGAAGCGCAGCGGCGATCGTCTTAGGCGTCAAGCCCTCTCCCCGACCCTCTCCCCCTCGGGGGAGAGGGAGACAGAAATCAGTAACCCGCGCGGCGGATGACCTTGTACGCGCTGCTGGCCGTGCGGAGGTTGTGCGCGATGCCGTAGCTGCAGCCCTTCGCCTCGTACGCCCACATCGAGCCCCACGAATCACCCGACTCGAAGAGGAAGATGTGGCCGGCGCCGTTCTGGTTGTAGACGAACGCGTCGCCGCGCACCGCGTTGCTGCGGCTCACCGTGCTCCACTGCGAGTTGCTGCCCACGAAGCTGATGGTGCTGTACGGGTGGCCGTCGATGGTGGGGTCGCCGCCGTTCGAGCCGACCTGCCAGATCTTCCCCACGTAGCCCGAGCAGTCCGCGCCGTAGCTGCCGGAGTGGCTGCAGTTGGGGCAGCTGCCCGTGCACACGCCCTTGCTCGAGCTGGTGGCGCCGTTCGGGATCCAGCGGCCGTGTCCCCACCAGTACGAGAAGCCCACCCCGCTCTTGGCGCGGTTGATGGCGCCGTCGCGGCCGGTCGAGCTCGGCGTCGGGTTGGTGGGCGTCGAGGGCTGCGAGACCAGGTTCAGGTACGAGCCGTAGCTCCAGCCCGTCACGCCGTTGTACTTCACGTTGTACCAACCGCCGCTGGGCTGGGTGACGTTGACGGTGGTGACCGTCGCGCCGCTGGGGATCACCAGGCGCACCTGCGCGCTGAGCGAGGGGCTGGTGCGGAGGTTCAGGTTCCCGGTGGTGCGCAGGGTCGAGCCGAGCGCGACGCCGCTGGACAGCTCGCTGGTGAGGGTGCCCGTCTCGTCGGCGCCCTGAAGCAGATCACCTTCCGCCGCCGTGTCGCCCGCCGTACCCGCACACCCCAGCACCGCCACCGAGACACTCAGCACTGCCAGTCGAAGCGTGTTCATGGGCGCTCCACTTTGCGAGGCCTGTGCCGCGTTCAGCGCTCCGAGGGAGCGCCCCCGGAATCGGCAACCCCGTTTACAGTTTCGGACGGAAGGTTCCTGCACCGAAACCGAACAGATCCCGGTCGCATGTCCGAATCGAGAGCAAGGGCGTGGGGTTGTCACCTCAGAGTGACACCGTGGCGGGCGGCGGAACGGTGTGCTTTCACCCGGTCATGAACTGCCATCGGCTTCGCTCCTCATGAAGCATTCAGCGCGGATCGGTGCGGTGGTGGCGGTGCTGTTGGTCGCCGGCTGGGCGCTGTGGAACACCCGCCCCCGGCCCGGATCGATCGAGGTGCTAGAGGTGGATTCGCCTGGCGACGCAGGGGGCGCGGCGGCGACGACGGCCACCCAGCCGACCCCGAAAGCGACAGCGGCGAAGAACCTCGACGCCGGAGTGCCCGAAGCACGGACAGGCCCCGGCACGGTGGTGGCGAGCTTTGGCTGGGGCAGCGGCGAAGGGAACCTGGGGCGCTCGAAGCCGGACGAGGCGAACCCGGAAGCGCCGATGAGCCTGACGGTCGACGCTCTGGGCCAGGTGTGGATTCTCGATCAGGTCAACGAGCGGATGGTGAAGCTCGATCGCTCCGGCAAGCCGATCGGCACGGTGCCGCTCCCGGTGCAGGCCGCCCAGGACGTGGTGGTGGGTCCCGATGGCACCGCCCTGGTGCTCGATCGCCTGGTCGACAAGTCGGTCGCGCTCATCGGCGCCGACGGCAAGCCGCGCGGCGAGCTGCCGATCATCGGCAAGGGCCTCGAGGAAGGCGGTGCGGTGACGGGCGTGTTCAGCGACGGCAAGGACGTCTACGTCGAGCGTGAGCACGGCGACTCGGTGAAGGTGGGCAGCACGTCGGGCGAAGCGAGCAAGGACCGCCCCGAGGTGCCCGGCCGCCCCGCGCAGGACGGCCGCACGTACCTCACGGCCGGCATCGTCGACGGACCGTCCGGCATGGTGATGGTGACGGCGATCGATCGCGAGCCGCAGCAGCACCGCTTCACCCGGCAGCTCTCGCTGGGCCAGCCGGTGCTCGCCCTCAACGCGCTCGACGCCGATCTCAGCGGCATCATCTACCTGGGCGCCGTGGTCGAGCTGCCCAGCTCGACACCCGAGGCGCCGCAGTTCAACGTCGCCCTGCTCTGCCTCGACCCGCTCGATGGTCGGCCGCTGGGGCAGACGCGCTTTCCCGCGAACGCGATGCCCGAGGAGACCTTCCGGGAAATGGCGGTGCTCCCCGAGGGCGGCGTGTTGTTCCTCGAGCGGACGGCGAGCGGGCCGCGGGTGGTGCGGTACGGTTGTGGCGGGCCCTGAGGCGGCCCTTCGCGATCACTTGAGCGCTTCGGCGAAGGCGCCTTCGGCCTGCGCTGCGTCGCGGGCCACCCCGTCCACCAGCAGCTTGAGGGCCTGCCGCTCGAGGGGGCGCCTGGTGGCCGCGGCGCTCGCGCCCACGGTCACCAACACCGGCACGATGTAGCGCTGCTCCGAAGGGGCCAGGACGAAGCTGTCGCCCCCGCTGGCCGTGAGCTTCGGGGGCTTCGCGAAGCTGACCGTCAGCTCGCGGCGCGAGACGCCGACGATCGCCGCGTGCTGCCGCTCGGCCCCCAGGGCCACGGGAGAGGCGCCCGCCTCGCGCACGTCACGGGAGAACGCCGGCTCGGAGCGCCACGCCGCAGCGAAGCGACGGCCTTCCGCCAGCTCCTTCGCGGACGACCCTTCGGGGTTCGCCACCGCGGCCAGGCCCTTGAGCCTTGGGATCCACGCCTTCACGGGGGCCACCACCGCGGCCCCCGACAGCTGCTCGGACTGCAGCGCCTCGACCAGCTTCTCCAGCGACCGCGCGCCGCGGGCGAAGACCTCGGGCAAGGGCTCCACCTCGAGCGAGGGCGGCACCAGCAGGCGCACCTTGAGCTCGCTGCGCTCCTCGTCACTGCGCTCGGGAGCGCGCCCGTCGCCGCGCGCCTCGCTGGTGCTCCCCAACAACGCCGCGAAGGAGCCCTGCAGCCGATCTCTCCAGGCGCCGTCGAAGCGCACGCTCTTGTTGGCCTCGGGCAGGCACAGCGCGCCCAGCGCGGCGTCGTGGGCTTCGGGCCAGGTGGCCTGCCCGGGCACGATGCGCCCGTCCTGGAGCGCGGTGGCCAGCTCGGCGAAGGCGTGGGTGCGCTCGGCCCCGGAGAGCTCGGAGAGGAACTTCTCGAACGGCGTCACCGCGGGCGCCACCAGCGGCGGCGGAATGCGGGCGTCCATCGCGAGCGACTCGATGAAGTCGTTGAGGGTCTCGATCGCCTCGCCCGGCTTGCCGGCGGCCTTCTCGCGCCAGTGAAGGATGGGCTCGGTGGCGGGCGCGCCGAGGAACTTGTCGCGCCGCGTGCGCACCCGTTCCCAGAGGGTGGCGAGCCTGGGGTCCTCGGAGAGCAGCTCGAGGAACAGCAGCACCGCCGCCGTCCCCGCGCGCGTGCGCTCGAAGGGCTGGCCGATGGCGCGCACGCGAACCCACGCGCACCGCAGCTGCGGGCTCCCACTGAAGGGCACGGGCGGCAGGAGCGCGTCAGGCGAGTCGCTCAACCGGGCGATCTCCACGTCGACGGCGGCCGAGGCGTCTGCGTCGGCGCGCACCGAGGGCGCGACCTTCGCCTTGTCCAGACAGGCAGAGGCCGCGGCGACGCGGGCGACCAGCGCCAGCGCACCTTCGCGGGCGTCGCCCTGGCCCTTCTGGTGCTTCTGCAGCGCGCGGTCGAGCACGCGGCTCCACAGCTCTCGGCGGAGGTTCTCGGTGTCGGTCTCCTCGGCGGCGAGCGCGGCGAGCTCGAGCTGGCGCACTTGCCAGGCGATGGCCTCGGCGGAGAGCAGCAGGTGTGGCTCGGCGGGATCGAGGAGCGGCCGCAGCCGCGCGCCCGACTTGTCGGCCAGCGGATTGTCGGAGGCCATCGGCCCCTCGGAGAGGGTGGCGAACGAGGTGGTGAGCTTGCCCGACTCCACCGCGCGGCCCGAGCCGACGTCGAGGGCGTTGCCCGGACCGACCACCACCTTGAAGGTGCGGGGCAGCGACTTGAGGAACGCCTTCACCTTCTCTTCCCCGTGCGCGGCGTTGGCGTCGGCGGTGCCGCCGGCGCTCTTGATGGCGGTGAGATCGTACGAGTACTCGAGCGAGCCGTCGGGCAGGTGCTTGACGGCGTAGGGGGAGAGGTCGGCCAACGGCGCAGCGGCGAGGAGCAGCGTCGCGAGGACCCAGCTCATGAGGGAGCGGGGAGCTTGAGCAGCGCCTGGACCGTCTCGAGCACCTCGTGCGCCTTCACCGGCTTGATCAGGTAGGCGCTGGCGCCCAGCTTGAGGGCGCGCTCGCGATCTTCCTCGGCGGCCTCGGTGGTGATGATGACGATGGGCAGGTTCGCGTTCGCGGGATCGCTGCGGAGGTGCGCGGTCAGCTTGAGCCCGTCGAGCACCGGCATGTTGATGTCGGTGAGCACGATGTCGAAGTGACCCGACTGGAACTTCTTGATCGCCTCGGCGCCGTCCTGGGCCTCGACGCACACGATGTCCCCAATGCGCTGGAGCGCGTACATCACGCTGCGGCGCAGCTGCATCGAGTCATCAACCACCAAGGCACGAATCGTCATGTCGCGCGGGAAGGTATTCCGTTTCGGCGGCGGATTCACGAGGCAGATGATGAGCGCAGGGCGGCGGCGAGCGCGGGGCCCAGCTCGTCGAGCGGCAACGTCCTGGTCACCGCGCCTGCCTTGATGGCCGCCGCGGGCATTCCGAAGACGACCGCGGTCGACTCGGCTTCCGCCCAGACCTCCACCCCGGCCTTCTTCAGCGCCAGCGCCCCCCTGGCGCCGTCGACCCCCATCCCGGTCAGGACGATCGCGCGCGTCCCCTTCGGCGCCACCTTGGCGGCCGAGCTGAAGAGCCGGTCGACCGAGGGGGCGTGCGCGTCGGTGGGCGCGGAGAGCTTGACGACGATCGACAGACCACCGGCCGCGCGTTCCTCGAGCTCGACCTGCTCGCCGCCGGGCGCGACGTACACCCGGCCCGGAAGAATCGGGTCGCCCGTCTTCGCCTCGCTCACGCGGAACCCCAGGGACTGGTCGAGCCGCTCGGCAAACGCCTGGGTGAACCGCGCCGGCATGTGCTGCGCGATCACCACGCACACGGGCAACCCCACCAACGCCTCCAGCAGCTTCTGCACCGCGGGCGGACCTCCGGTGGAAGCGCCCACCAGCACCAGCCTGGCGGGCTCGGGCTCGACCGGCTTGACCACCTTCAGCTTCGGCGCGGGCGGCGGCGTCCTGGCGTCATCGCGGCGCATGTAGCGGGCCGCGCGCAGCTTCTCGATCAGCTCGCCGCGCACCGAGGCGAAGCTGGCGTCGTCCTCTTCGGTGGGCCGCGCCACGAAGTCGAAGGCGCCCAGCTGCAGCGCCTTGAACACGTCGGAGCGGTGCCCATACGACGACACCACGATCACCGGCGTGGGCTGGCGCGCCATCAACAGCCGCAGGAAGGCGTGCCCGTCCATCTTGGGCATCTCGAGATCGAGGGTGATCACATCGGGCTTGAGCTGCAGGGCCTTCTTGAGCCCGTCCTCGCCGTCGACGGCGCGGCCGATCACCTCGAGGCCGGGGGCGGTCTCCAGCAGCTTGCTGAGCGCGCGCCGGGTGGCGGCCGAGTCATCGACGATCAACACGGTGATGGGGCGCTCGGGTTTCATGGACCGGGTCTCCGGTACACCAGATCGCCCTCGAGCTGCACCAACTCGAAGCGGGTGGAGAGGTGCAGCAGGTTCTCCGAGTGGCCCAGCAGCAGGTAGCCGCCCAGGTTGAGGCGCTCGAAGAAGAGCTCCACCACCCGGCGGCGGGTGAGCTGGTCGAAGTAGATGAGCACGTTGCGGCAGAAGATCACGTCGAAGCGCGGCAGCAGCGAGGCCGCCGAGGTGTCGAGCAGGTTGAGCTGACCGAAGCGCACCGGCTCGCGGTAGGCCGGCAGCACGCGCACCCGGCCGGCCTCGAGCGGCTCGAAGAACGCGGCCTTCTGCTCGGGCGTGGTGGCCCGAAGCGCCATGGGGCCGTACTCCGCCTTGCGCGCCGAGGTGAGCGCCTTGCGGGAGAGATCGGTGCCCAGCACGTCGAGCTCCCACCCCTGCACCGACTTGCGATCGTGCAGCAGCATCGAGAGCGTGTACGGCTCCTCGCCCGTGGAGCAGCCGGCGGACCACAGCTGCAGACAGCGGATGCGCTCGTTCTTCTTCTCCAGCAGCGGCATCAGCTCGTGCTCGAAGCAGTGCAGCTGGGTGGGCTCGCGAAAGAAGTAGGTCTCGTGCGGGACCAGGAGATCGATCGCGGTCTCCAGCTCCTCGGGGCCGCGCGCGTCGAAGCGCAGGTAGCGCGCGTAGCCCGCGAAGTCGCGCAGCCCCAGCAGCTCGAGGCGGGGTGCGAGCCTTCGCTCTGCGATGAACTTGAGGTCTTCTCGTAGGAGAAAGCCGCTGGCCTGGGAGAACAGATCGCGCAGCAGGTGCAGCTCCTCGGCGCTCATCTCCACGCGGGTGTCGCCCGGGCCCATGCGCTCAGATCCGCCGGCCCAGGGTCTCGACGGCCTCCTGCAGCAGCTCGTGCGCGACGCCGTCGGTGGTCTCCCGGGCGACGGCGTCCTGCAGGGGGCCCAGCGCGTCCCTGCCGGCCGAGACCGCCAGCAGGCGGGCCGCGGCGACGCGCACGTCCCAGCGCGGGTGGAGCAGCCCGGCGAGCGCCTTGTCGAGCAGCAGCGGGCGATCGGCGCCCAGGGTGAAGGCGAGCTTGAGCACGTCGGCGTCGGCGTGCGCAGCGGCGCGCAGCAACAGCTCGTCAGAGAGGCGGCCCATCAGGGCCAGGCCCTCGAGCGAGGCGAGCGCGACCGCGGGGTCCGGGTGGCGGCTGAGCTCCTCGAGGCGCGGCGCGGACTCGCGCTGGCCCAGCGCGCCGGCGGCCGCCGAGGCGAGGGCGAGCACGGTGGGGTCGGCGTCCTTAAGCGCGCGGCCCAGCAGCAGCCTCCCCTCGCGATCCGACAGGCGGCCGATGGTGCGAGCCGCCGCCCGGCGCACCAGGGCGGCCTCGTCCATCATGGCGGCCTGCAGCACCTGCACGGTGTCCTTCGGGGTGAAGAGCGAGGCCTCGGCGGCGGCGGCGCGCACCGGGTCTTGCGAGTCGTGGAGCGCGCGCTTGAGCACGTCATGCGCGCGCGGCCCCATGATGGCCGCCCACGCGCGCACCGCATGAGGCCGCAGGTGGCCGCTCACCAGGGGCGCGAGCGCGGCGCGCACCTCGTCGGGCCAGGTCTGCGCCAGGTGCACCAGCGAGCGCGAGGCGTGCACGGCGAGGGCGTCGTCCTCGAGGCAGCGCACCAGGGGCGACACGGCTTCGCGGGTGCGGGTGCGGCCGAGCGCGCGGGCGCCCAGCTCGGCGAGCTCGGAGTCTCCGCTGTCGAGCAGCGCCACCAGGGCGGCGCACAGCGAGGGCTCGGCGAGCCGCACGATGGCGTCAGCGGCGACCGCGCGCGCCTCGGCGGGGAGATCGGCGAGGGCCTCGATCGACGAGAGCAGCGCGCGCGCGCCGTCGAGCCCCAGCCCGAGGAGCGTCTGCAGGGTCACCTCTCCGTCCTCGCCGCCCCGCACCGAGCGGGCGATGGCGAGCGCGAGGCGCGGCTCGCCCAGGGCCTGGGCCACCCGGAGCGCGCCGCGATGGAGCTCTTCGTCGGCCGAGGTGAGCGCGCCCTCGAGCCAGCCGCTCACGTCACCCACCGGCCGCAAGACGCTGCGCAGCTCGGCCTCGGTCTCGCTCGAGAGCGCCCGACCCGACGCACCGATCGACACCAGGGCCGCGTCACGCGATTCCCGGGCGGCGAGCGCCCTCACGGTGAGCATGGACGCCGTGGGGTGGTGAATGTGGCCGAGCAGCCGCCACGCGCTTCTCCGGGTGAGCGGATCGGCGAGGAGCGGCACCAGCGCGGGCAAGGGCACGGGTCGCCGCAGCTCCGAGAGCCCTTCGAGGGCGCACACCCGCAGCAGCACGTCACGGGAGGAGAGCAGCTGCTCGAGCGCGCGCCTCGCTTCGGGGCCGCCCACGTGGCCCAGGGCTTCGGCGGCGGCGGTGCGGACGTTGGGGTCGCCGTCCTGCAGCGCGGTGACCAGGGGCGCCACCGCCTCGGGCCGCTTCAGCGCGCCGAGGATGTCGGCGGCGAACTTGCGTTGATCGGGGTCGGCGTGCGCGAGCAGGTCGACGATCGCCGGCAGCACGGGCGCGCCGAGCTGGGCGAGCACCGCGGCGGCGGCGTTGCGCGCGCCGGTGTCGTCGCGCAAAGAGAGCATGGTGACCAACTGCTGCACCGTCTCCATCGAGGGCTGGAGCGCGCCCAGGCGCTCGGCGGCGAGGCGGCGCACCCGCCAGCTCTCGTCGTGCAGCGCGGCGAGGAGGGAAGGAATGGACGACGGGGTCACCGGCAGCGCGTCGAGCGCCCGGTACCTTCCTTCCGCGTCGAGATCGGCTTGCAGCCAGCTCACAGGGCGTCCTCCGTGAGCAGGGCCTTCACGTCGAGGAGCAGGGTGAGGTGCTCGCCTTCTCCGGTCACCCCGAGCACGTGGGGCGCGGCGCCGGGTCGGTTCGCCAGCGGCGCGGGCCGCAGGGAGTTGCGCTGCACGCGCTGCACCTCGGTGACCCCATCGACCAGCATGCCGATTCTCCTCGACCCGATGCGGCAGACGACCAGGCGCTCGGTGCGCTTGGGCTTGCCGGAAGGCTTGAGCGCCTGCACCGCGCCGCTGGTGACCCCCAGGCGCTTGCGCGCGTCCACCACCGGGACGACCTCGCCGCGCAGCCGCACCACGCCCTCGAGAAAGCGGGGCGCGCGCGGCAGCGGCGTGAGCGCGGGCACCGGCAGGATCTCGTCGACGCGCTTGAGATCGATGGCGTACGACTCGGCGCCGATGCGCACCACGCACAGCTGAATGAGCTCGCCCTCGCCGCTCACCTCGGCAGCGCCGCTCATGAGAGCGCCTGCTCGACGTCGAGGAGGATGTACATCTGCCCG
>VFKJ01001153.1 GCA_009885595.1 Myxococcales bacterium
CGCCGCCGCCGCCGCTGCCGGTCCCGGTGCAGCGACCGCCGAACTCAGCGGCCTGATCGATCTTCGCGCAGGTCTGGCCGCCCGCACACACCGCGCAGCTCGCGCCGGCCGCGCCGCACGCCTCCGACGAGGTGCCCTTGAAACAGGTCGCGGTGTCGTCGCAGCACCCATCACAGTTGCTCGCGTTGCAGCGGAGGATGGGCTTCGCCGGGCCGCACGACGAGGGCAGCACGGCGAAGATGAAGCCAATGGCAGCCCCGGCGATGAGCGCGTGGGTGGTGTTCGAACGCATGTGAGGTGTCTCCCGAGAAGAGGCCGGCCAGCCCCCAAAACCTTGAAGGGGAGGCGTCTACTCATTGCGCCTTGCAGCCACAAGTGGATCGCCGGAGTCCTTCTCAGGGCTTGAGAAAATCCTTCGGTGTGCGGACCGGTGCGTCAGCTCAAGTGATGACGCACAACGACGCTCATGTCGGGGGGTTGATCTCCCCTGCCTACAGCAACAGGATGCGCCGCCTTCATCGCCCGGAGTCCCCACATGCATCAGGTCCAGTCGTCGTTCTTCGCGCGCAGCGCGCTGGTGTTGTCTGCCGTTCTCGCCACCTCAGGCTGCAACTGTGGTGGGCCGAACCTCGGCCGCAACAACGGAGAGATCGTCGTCATCTGGCGCGACGCCAGCGGGGAGCGCATCACCAACCGCGACGCTCTCTACGACTTCGGTCACGCGCTGGTGGGCGAGCGCAAGGCGCTCACCATGACCTTGCGGAACACGGGCTCGGCCAAGCTCACCCTCTTCACCCTCGAGCTGACCGACGGCGACGAGGTGGCGATGGGCAAGCCCGGCGCCGTGGTGCCCACCGCCAGCAGCAGCTTCGAGGCCGAGTTCGACCAGCTGGTGCTCGCGCCCAACGAGCAGCAGGAATTCACCGTCAGCTTCACCCCGCGCGGCCTCAAGGGCAGCTACCTGAGCAAGCTGCTCTTGAGCACCGAGGGCACGCGCCTGGAAGACTCCACCGCGATCATCACCATGATGGGCGAAGGCGAGAAGGGCGCGTGCGATCTCCCCACCGTCATCGACTTCGGCAAGACGCCCATCGGCGAGACGCTGCCCTTCGCGGTGCCGTTCCGGAACCCCACCAGCCTGCCCGCGTTCGGCAGCGCCGGCCCCATCAGCGGCGCCGACGCTTCGAACTTCGGCTACGCGGCGAACACCCCGGTGGGCCAGGTGCCGGTGCGCCCGATGTCGTCGACCGACGTGGTGCTCACCTTCACCCCCACCGAGCTGCGCGCATACGAGGCCACCGTGGTGCTGCGCGGCGCGGGCGAGTGCCCGGAGCAGACCGTCATCCTCCGCGGCGAGGGCAGCAACGAGACGCTCACCTGGAGCCCCAGCTCGCTCTCCTACGGCTTCGTGAACCCGGGCTCCGAGGCGGTCAAGGAGGTCATCTTCGTCAACCCCGCGTCGGTGCCGATCGTGCTCACCCAGGTCACCTCGACGAACGCGGCCGATTTTTATCACGCCGTCCCCGCGGGCAATGACGCCACCACCTTGAGCATTCCGGGCAACAGCGTGCCCTTCCCCATGCGCATCGCCTGCAACCCTTCGCAGCTGGGCGGGCGCACCGGCACCCTCACCTTCGCCACCGGCCTCACCCAGACGCCGGGCGGCACCATCACCTTGACCTGCACCGGCGGCGGCCCGCGCATTCGCGTCTCGCCCCGCCCCACGCTGGCGTTCGGCCGGGTGGGCTTCTTCCCCGGCAACACCACCTTCTCGGTGCAGCGCAAGGTGAACGTGCAGAACGTGGGCAGCCGCCCGCCGATGCCGGACCCGACCTCGAACCTCTACCTCGGCCAGGTGGCGATGGACGGCACGCCCGGGCAGCTGCCGTTGTTCGATCTCGTTCCCGGCGCGGGCACCGCGGCGGACGAGTTCGTGGTGGCGCTCGGCTCTGCGTACAACCCCACGGTGGGGCTGCAGGCCATCGCCGGCTCGAACTTCGTGGACCTCACGGTGACGCTCAAGCCGCAGTCCATCGGGATGAAGACGGCGACCTTCACCCTGTACAGCAACGACGTGGGGGAGCCGGCGGTGACCGTCAACCTCACCGCCGACGTGCAGCAGCTGCCGCCGTGCACGTTCATCACCTCGCCCGCACAGGCGAACTTCGGGCTGGTGACGCCGGGCACGCAGAAGGACCTGCCCATCACCATCACCAACACCTCGGTGACCGCGGGCGAGACCTGCTACCTCTCGGGCATCGAGCTGGGCGCGGGCAGCGACCTCGCCTTCTCCATCGTGGGCGGCAACATCGTGGAGAAGGAGCTGCAGCCGCAGGAGTCCTTCCAGGTGGTGGTGCGGGCGGCGCCCATGGGCCCCACTCCGACGATGCTGCAGACCCTCACCGGCCAGCTCGTCTTCAACAGCACCTCGGCGCTGCGGCCCCAGGCGTCGATTCCGCTGCGCGCGTCGGTGGGCCCCTCGTGCCTGACCGTCACGCCCGACCCGATGGACTTCGGCGTGGTGAAGGTGAACTGCAGCTCGGCCTCGCGAAACTTCAACATCTACAACACCTGCAGCGCCCCGGTGACGCTCAACGGCTTCTCCATGCAGGCGGCCGGCGGTCAGCCTCCGGGTGGGCCGAACTGCCCGGGCGGCATGCCCTGCCCCGAGTTCCGCCTCACCTCGAGCCCGATGATTCCCGTGGGGGGCCTGGTGCTCAACCCGGGCGGGATGGCGCCGGTGACGTTCCAGGCGGCGTACCGGCCCATCGACGTGGGCAGCGACTCGGGCGCGGTGGCGATCGACGCCATCCAGAATGGCCAGAGCATCACCTACCTCGTGGGGCTGCAGGGCCGCGGCGACACCACCGGCGTGCAGGTCGACACCTACACCCAGGATCTCCAGCCCAAGGCCGACATCCTGCTGGTGGTCGACGACTCGTGCTCGATGCAGGACAAGCAGAACGCGCTGGCGGCGAACTTCTCTTCCTTCATCCAGTACGCGGTGGCCGCGAACGTCGACTACCAGATCGGCGTCACCACCACGACCGAGGCGCAGGACGAGTGCGTGCCGGGCTTCGGCTGCTTCAGCAACCAGTCCAAGGGCTGGGGCGGCAAGCTGGTGGTCGACACCACCACGGGCCTCAAGTACGTCAAGCCCACCACGCCGGCCGTCAGCCAGGTGTTCTCGCGGCTGGTGAACGTGGGCACCAACGGCTCGGGCGGCGAGACGCCGCTGGCGACCTCGGTGATGGCGCTCACCCCGCCGGTGATCTCGGCGGAGAACGCCGGGTTCCTGCGCACCGACGCCAACCTCGCGGTGGTGATCATCTCGGACGCGACTGATCAGTCGACGCAGCCGGTGACCTACTACCAAAACCTGCTCGTCAACGTGAAGGGCTTCCAGCGGCTCTCGTACTTCACCTTCAGCGCGATCACCCCCACGCTGGGCGCGGCGCCGGGCGGCTGCACCTACGACGACACGGGCGCCAACTCGGGCCGCTACAACCCCGTGGTGCAGTACACCTCGGGCGTGTCTGACGAGATCTGCAACACCAACTGGGCCGCGACGCTGCAGAACCTCGGGCGCACCGCGTTCGGCTACCGCACGCAGTTCTACCTGAACAACTCGCCTGATCAGGCGATGCAGCAGGTGACGGTGCGCGTGAACGGCGTCGCCGTGCCGGGCTGCGCGCAGGAGGCCGGGTGCCAGACCTGGTGGTACGACCCGGCGTCGAACTCGATCAAGTTCAACACCACGGCCACCCCGCAGCCGGGCGTGCCGCTGGAGATCCAGTACATCCAGTCCTGCTTCTGATCAGAGCGCAGCGGCCCAGCTGATCGCTTCCTTGAGAGGCACCACCTCGACCGTGGGCGCCAGCCGGTACCGGCGCGCGCCCGGATAGACCACCTGGAGTGAGGTGAGCTTCAGGTCAGCCAGGGCGATGTGCATCGACTTCGTCAGCTCGGGGGCGTCGCTGACTTTGAACTCGACGCCGAACCGCCGTCCCTTGCTGAGAAGCAGCAGATCGAGCTCCGCGCCCGACTGCGTGGCCCAGAAGTAGGCGTCACGCGATCTGCAGGCCGACACGACACTCTCGAGCGCGAAGCCTTCCCAGGAAGCGCCCAGCTGGGGGCGGCTCAGGAGCGCCTGGCGCGTCTCGATTCCGAGCAGCGAGTGGAGGAGGCCGCTGTCTCGCAGGTACACCTTCGGCGACTTGATCTGCCGCTTCCCCAGGTTCTCGAACCAGGGGGGCAGCTGCCTGACCATGTACGTGCCCACCAGCAGGTCGAGGTAGTTCCTCGCGACGGGAGGCGTCACGCCCAGGCCGCGCGCCAGCTCGGCCGCGTTCCACACCTGACCGTGGTAGTGCGCCAGGAGCAGCCAGAAGCGACGCAGCGCCTCAGGCGCGACGCGCGATCCCAGCAGGGGAACGTCTCTCTCCAGGAACGAGCGGATGAAGTCCTCGCGCCAGGACAAGCTGCGCTCTGAGTCGATGGGCAGGTAGGCGCGCGGGAAGCCCCCACGCAACCAAAGCCGCCCCAGGTTCTTGCTGCCCACTTCATCCAGGCCGAAGCCGGTGAGCTCGAGGAAGCGTGACCGCCCGGCCAGAGACTCCGAGACGCCCCGGACGAGGGCTGGCGCAGCGCTGCCGAGCAGCAGAAACCGTGCGCGATTGTCGGGCCGATCCACCAACGGCCGGAGCGCAGCAAAGACCTCCGGGGCTCGCTGCACCTCGTCGATGACCACCAGTCCCTTGAGCTCGCTCAGCGCCAGCTCGGGGTTCTCGAGCGCGCGACGGTCAGACGCGGTCTCGAGATCGAACCACTGGGCTTTGC
>VFKJ01000956.1 GCA_009885595.1 Myxococcales bacterium
AGCGGAGCGCGCTCACCTCGTCAGTCTGCCAAATCCCTCAGGTGCGCGGGCGACGGCGCCGGAGCAGGGGAGCGGCCAACAGCCAGAGCCCAAACCCCGCGCCGCTCGCCGAGCAGCCCTGGGCCACCGCGCCCATGGTCACCGACGCGGCCGGGACGATCACGTTGCTGAAGCGCAGCTCGCTCGGCCGGCAGAAGCGCTGCGAGTCGAAGCCCGCCTCGCACACCGAGCCGCTGGGGCAGTCGCCCGTCACCAGGCAGGTGGTCACGCAGCGCGAGATGCCGCCGGAAGGCCCGGTGCAGATGCCCTGCGCGCAGTAGTCGCCCGAGGGAATGCAGCTGTCGAAGAGCTGCCGGGTGGGGCGCTGGCGCTTGCGGCAGTCACCGTTCGAGCACTCCATGGTGCTGGGGCAGTCGAGGCCCGACTGGCAGCTCTTGGTGCAATACGGCGCCGCGTTCTGAGGGTCGGTGACGCAGAGCCGCTCCTTGCACTGGAACTCGGCGGTGCAGAGGTTGCCTTCGGCCACGCAGTCGGGGTCGGGGCGGCCGCAGGCCTGGGTGGCGCAGATGTTGTTCTGCGCGCAGTCGCGGGGGCAGTCGGCGTCCATCGAGGGATCGGCGCACTCGGCGCCGCACACCCCATCGGCCTTGCACGCGCAGTCCTGATCGATCGGCGTGCACCCCGGCACGCAGGCGCCGTCGGTGGAGCAGGTCGGCGTCTCCCAGGCGGCCATGGTGGTGCGGATCCACGGGGCGGCCACGTCGACGCGGCCATCGTAGCCTTCGACAGCGCAGTTCTCGTCGCCGTAGCTGACCACGCCCACCAGCACCTCGGTGGTGCCGCCCGGCATCACCATGAAGCCCGGACCGCCGGAATCGCCCTGGCAGGTCTGCTTGCCGCTCGCGCCCGACTCGATGGTGTACGGGGTCACCCTGCGCAGCCCGTAGCTGACCTCGCGCTTGGTGCCCGAGTCGTTGCTCCCCGCCACCGTGAGCCCGTAGCCCACGTGGCGAATGGTCCGGCCCAAAAGCGAGCTGCCCATCGGCGTCTCATTGATGGGAATCGGCGCGACGTCGAGCACCGGCGTCGCCAGGCGCAGGACGCCGAAGTCGTAGGCGCTCTGGTTGTAGTTGGGGTTCTTGTACTGCGCGGTGACCTGCACGGCCTTGCTGGGCGAAGCCGAGTAGGTCCCGAACACCACGTAGTACGTCATGTTCGTGCCGTAGGCGTAGATGCAGTGGGCCGCGGTCAGCACCGTCTTGGGGGCGATCAGGGTGCCGGTGCACAGCGACTCGTAGCCGCCGCCGTAGCGAATCGCGAGCGACACCACCGCCGGGTCGCCGTTGGCCAGCGTGCCGCCGATGATCGCGTCTGCGCGGTCACCCGTCTCAGCCACCGACTGGGGGGAAGCAGGGAGCTCTGATGGGCCACAGGCGAGTCCAACCAGGGCGCCGGCCAACGCCAGGAGGATCGTGCTTCGGTTCATTCAGGTGCTCCGTGAGACAGAGGTGACGCGCCCGGCGTAGCAAGGTGTGTGCCTTTTCGCGAGGGGGAGCGATTTCAGGCGACTGCGACGCACACCCTCGAAGCCACTGCGACGCGTTGGTCTCAACTGCGTTGGAAGAAGACAGTGTGCCCGGGTCGATCTGACCGCTACCCTACGCGCCTCGTGGCAACCGTTCTCAAAGGTGGAACCGTCGTCGATCTCGAACCCGTGGCCGTCGAAATCGCCGATCTGAGGATCGAGGGAGACCGCATCGTCGAGCGGGCCACTGCCCTCGAGCCCAAACCCGGTGATGAGGTCATCGACGTTCGGGGCAAGGTGCTCTTCCCCGGGCTGGTGTCGGCGCACCACCGTCTCTCCAGCACGCTCCTGCGAGGCGCTCCGCGGGCGGGGGCGGGGTTCGCGGCCCAGCTTCGCGCCCGGCACCTGCTGGAAGAGGTGATCGACGGCGATCAGCTGGAGGCGGCCTCCACCGCAGGCGGGCTCGAGGGCCTGCAGTCGGGCACCACCACGCTCTTCGACGTCACCGCCGCGCACGCGCACGCGTCCGGGGCGCTCTCTCGGGTCGCGCACGGGCTCAACGGCGTGGGCCTTCGCGCCGTGCTCGCCTGCCAGGTGACCGAGCGCAGCGGCGCTTTGGTGCGCGAGGAAGCGCTCGAGGAGTCCGCCTCGTACCTGGGCCGCGCGCGGGGCCGGTTTCGCGGCGCCTTCGCGGTGGAAGGCCTCGACCTGCTGTCCGAAGACGGGCTCTCGGGTCTCAAGGAAGCCCGCCAGCGCAACGACGCGATGCTGATCGGGATGCTGGGCGAAGATCCCCGCGAAGAAGCGCAGAGCCGGGAGCGCTTCGGGCAGACCGCCACCGAGCGGCTGGTGGCGCTGGGCCTCACCGGCAGCCGGGTGGTGCTCTCCCAGAACGTTCACCTCACCTGGCCTGAGCTCTCCTTGCTGATCACCGCGGGCACCTGGCTGGCGCACGCGGCGCGCTCGAACATGGCCACCCAGGCCGGCCTCGCCACGCCTTCCAAGTTCGGCGTGCGCGGCTGCCTGGCCACCGACGTGATGCCGCTGGACTGCTTCGCCGAGGCGCAGTCGGCGGGCCTGCGCACCAACGACTCCGGGCAGCCCATCGACGTGCTGCGCTTCCTCGCGAACGGGCACCGCCTCGCCAGCGAGGCGTTCGGCATCACCATCGGCCCGCTGCAGCCGGGCTCGGCCGCCGATCTGCTCGTGCTCGACTACCACGCGCCGACCGCGCTGGACGCGACCACCCTGGCAGCGCACGTGCTGCACGGGTTCTCCTCGCGCTGCGTCGAGTCGGTGATGGTCGACGGGCTGTGGCGGTTGTGGAAGCGCAAGCCGCTCTCGCTCGACGTCAACGAGGTGACCCGCGCCAGCCGGCAGGCGGCGAAGGACCTGTGGGCGAAGATGGAACAACGTGGCGCTGCCAGCGCGGCCCCGCTAGATCCGCCTTCGTGATGCTTTGGCTCCTCACCACTTCTCTCCTCGCGGCGCAGCCCGCCGTCGGTGAGGTGGCGCCTGACTTCACCGTGAAGGACGTCGATGGCGTCGAGCTGACGTTGTCGTCTTTGGTGGAGCGAGGCCCCGTGGTGGTGGCCTTCTTCCCCAAGGCCTTCACACCTGGTTGAACGCGCGAGCTCACCGCGTACCGGGACCGGTATGCCGACATTCAGAAGCACCAGGGCACGGTGATCGCGATCTCCACGGATGACGCCCAGACCTCGAGGCGCTTCCGCGAGTCGCTCAAGGCGCCGTACCACTTCGTGGCCGACGACCAGGCGACGGTGGTGAAGCTGTTCGACGTGAAGGCCTTCCTCTTCACCATCGCCAGGCGCGTCACCTTCGTGATTGGCCCGGGGCGCAAGGTGCTCTCGGTGCAGGAAGGCAGTGACGCCATCGATCCTTCGGGCGCGGTGGCCGCGTGCAGCCTCAAGCCGCCCGCCGCGCTCGAGTTCGTCACCGGCAAAGATGCGGGCTCAGCTGACGCGTCGCAGCGCGAGAAGTAATGCAGTCCGCTTGACGAGGCCTGAGGCCCGTGGTGTCTCGCGCCCCCATGAACCTCAAAGCCCTCTCGTTCGGCGCCGCGCTCGGCTTCCTCGTGGCCGTGATCCCCTCGTGTGGAACTCCGGCCTGCAGCCCGCAGAACTGTAAGGGCTGCTGCGACGCCACCAACAAGTGCGTGCCCGAGGCGGCGAGCAACTCGAACACCTCCTGCGGCACCAAGGGCGCGACGTGCGCGGACTGCCTGTCGCTGAACATGGTGTGCAACCCCGGCCTGTTCGTCTGTGAGAGCACCGGCACCGGCGGCGGCGGGGGCGGCACCACGGGCGGCGGTACGGGCGGCGGCGCCACC
>VFKJ01000784.1 GCA_009885595.1 Myxococcales bacterium
CGCGTTCTTCAAGCCGTTCTCGTTCTTCAAGCCGCAGAGCCTGCTCTTGAAGACCTTCTCCATCGGAGTGACCGGCGCGCTCGACTGGCGCGCGCCGTGGACGGTGTCTTCCGACGCCTCGGTGTCCCGCGTCGACGCGGACGGCCGGCCCAAGGTCACCACCTTCAAGCCCGCGGGGCTGATCGGCTTCGACGCCGAGATGAAGGTGATGAAGACCCAGAGCGTCGACCTCAAGCCCTACGTCGACTACTCGATGCTGCTGGGCGGCGGCGGCGGCTTCACCGCGGGCCTGCTGGGGCGCTTCAACGTCTTCGCCAAAGACGTGGTGCACGCGTTTCGCCTGGTGGCCGAGGCCCGCTTCCTCGGCAACCACTACGCGCCCAGCTACTTCGACACCTTCTACGAGGTCGATCGCTTCGCGTACCTGAACAAGGACTACCGCGTCGATCAGACCGTGGGCCCGGGCGAGTACATCCCCAAGCAGCGGCTGCTGCTGGAGAAGGGGCTGGGCGATCGCTTCGGCTACTACGTGGAAGGCAGCTGGGGCGTGCGCAACGCCATCGGCCTCACCCTGGCCATCGAAGGCACCAGCGCCTCACCGGCGGTCAACTTCGTCGCCCACCTCGAGATCCCGGTGCTCAGCTTCGTGCAGGTCTTCGGCAGCTATTACCTGCGCGGCGTGGAGTCGTGGAGCGAGCTGGGCACGCCCAACGGCAACAAGGTCATCGGCCTGTTCGGCGACAAGTCGATCGCGTTTGCGGGCGCGCGCCTGAAGGTGCTGCCGTTCCTGTTCATCAACGGGCGCATCTACAAGACGTTCCGGGTGAACGCGGATCTGGGGCGCTTCGACAACCAGTTCGGCTTCGCGGCGGATCTCGAGATTGGCTACGAGTTCCGCAAGGCCGAGCCTGCGCCGCCCCCGAAGGAAGAGCCCACCCCGGCTCAGGGCTCGGCGATGGGCACCACCTCGATGCGCTGAGCGGGGGCGGACGCAGCCCAGCCTCCAGCGGCGAGGATCAACACCAGCCCCACCGCGCTCGCGAACCCGAAGGGATCTCCCAGCAGCACCACGCCGATCACCGCCGCGGTGAGGGGCTCCAGGTAGGTGAACAGGCCCACCAACTGGGCCTCCAAGCGCTGCAGGCTCAGGTTGAACAGGAGCGCGGCGAACAGCCCGTTCACCAGGCACCCGAAGAGCACGATGGCCAGCCCGCCATCAGCTGAAGACGGGAGCACCTCGCGCCCGAAGACCAGGGCGAGCCCGAGCGCGGAGATCGCGGCGTGGAGCGACATCACCGCGATGGGGCTGAACGATCTGGTGGCGCGGCGGCTGCCCAGCACCACCCCCGCGTAGAAGATCGCGCTCGCGCCCCCGAGCGCTGCGGTGACGAGTGAGCCTTCGCTCGCGCTGCCATACCCGAGCACCAGGGCCAGCCCGATCAACACCACCGGGCTGGCCCACAGCGCGCGGGGTGAGCCGGTCTCCTTGAGCAGCCAGGGCGCGCCGAGCGCGACCAGGGTGGGTGCGAGATAGTGGCTGAGCACGCCCACCACCACCGGGCCCCGCTCGAGCGCCGAGAAGTAGAGGACCACGTTCGCCGCGTCGGCGAGGCCGATCAGGACCAGGGCCAGCACCGCGCCCCGATCGGCGAAGGGGGCGCGCTTGAAGACGAACGGCGCCGGCAGCGCCATCATCGCCAGCGCGAGGAAGCCGATGCTCACCCCCGAGGCGCCGCCCGCGCGGGTGTAGAGAGGCCAGGTCCCCCACAACGTCGCGGCCACCGCGATCAGCGCAATTCCGGTTGCCCGCTTCGTCACTGGTTCGGAGTACATCACCTCGTCCCCTCATGGCCTCTCGAATCGATCCTGCGCTGCAGCGGTTGGCCCGGCGGTTCGACGTCACCCGGCTCGCGCGTCTCACCGGCCTCGATCGATGCGGGGTGGAGGTGGTGGGTGCGGTGCGTCCGCGCGGGCACGTGCTGCAGGTTTCCCAGGGCAAGGGGCTCACGCTGGCGCACGCGCAGTGGAGCGCGCTGGGCGAGGCCATCGAGCTCTCCGCCGCTGAGAACCCAGACCCCGCCTCGTTCATCTTCAGTCACCCCGGGCGAAGCTCAGGGTGGGATGTGGGCGGGCTCTGCGTCGCGTGGGTGCCGGCAGTGCAGTTGTCGAACCGCGCGAAGTGCCTGGTGCCCGCGCAGAGCGTGTACTGCCCGCCCGCGGGGCGCTGCTGGCTGGGCCCCTCGGTGATCACCTGGCGCAGCAATGGGCTGGGCGCGCACCCGACCTCCCGCGCCGCCGCGGAAGAGCACGCGGTGCTGGAGTTGGTCGAGCGCGATGCCCTCGCGCGGGTGCTGCCCGAGGGGTGGACGCCCCACGAAGCGTTACGGCGCCTGGTGTCGCCGCCCCCGGGCGCCGCTGCCCTGCGGGAACGCGGGTTTGCCTGCTTCCTGTTCGATCTCACCGCGGGTGCGCTGCCCGTGGCCGGGGCGCTGTTGTTCGATCTCGAGGGCGGGGCGGTGCCGCTCACGGCGGGCTACGCGTGCCGGCGCGACTGGGCCTCGGCGGCCGAAGCGGCCTGGCTCGAGGCGGCGCAGTCGCGGCTCACCGAGATCCACGGCGCGCGCGAGGACGTGCTCGGCGGTGCGCGGGAGGAAGGACTTGGATTGCTGCGTGCGCTCGAGGGCGTGACGCCTCGGCCTGCGCCTCGTCGAGTGGAGCGGCGGCCGCTGGGGAAGATCGTCGAGGGCGAGGTGGCGATCGTTCAGCTGCGGGCTGCACCCTTCGTGGTGAAGGCTGTCAGCCCCGAGCTGCTCGTCACGGAGCTTCTATGACGAATCGGCCCCTCACCCTGACCCTCTCCGCGCTGCGCAGGGAGAGGGGACACATCATCGTCTTCCTGGGCCCCAGCCTCGCGCGAGCCGAGGCTCAGCGGCTCTTGCAGGCGGACTTCCGTCCACCCGCGCGCCAGGGCGACGTCTTCCGAGCGATCGACGCCAACCCGCGCGCC